>CANRAG010000030.1 GCA_947628515.1 uncultured Clostridia bacterium
CGCGCGGCGCGCCGGTGTAGCCTGTCGCGACGATTTCGTCGTTGACGACGACGATTGCGCCGAAGTTGCGCCGCAGGCACGTCCCGCGCTCCGTTACGGTTTCCGCAATGTCCAGATAGTAGTTGTTTTTGTCAATACGAGCCATGTTTTCCCCTCCAAAATAAGAGATTTCGGGTGAAGCTGATTTTATTATAACAGAATTTCTGTTATATTTCAAGCACCTTTTCCGTGTCCGCGCTATCCGCATACGTATTCGGCACAACCGCCGCCATGCCCGCGCCCACAAGCGCGGGCGTGTTTGGCATTACGCGCACAAGCTTTACGCGTCTGCCAAACCCGCTCTCCAATCTCTTGATTGACTGGCCTGCCACTATGGATACAATTATCGCGTCGTCCTTTACGCTGTCCTTTATCTCGTCGATAACCGTATAAACCACATTCGGTTTAACACACAGAAACAGCATGTCCGCTGCCGCCGCGACGGCGGCGTTGCTTAGTCCCTGCTTTATGTTATACTGCCTGACAAGCTCGTTTACCCTCGTTTTGCAGAGGTCTGTGACAATTATATCCGACGCCTCGGCGATACCGTCCGATACCATGCCGCCGATTATCGCGCCGCCCATATTGCCCGCTCCGATAAACCCTATTTTCATTTTCAATCATCTTCCTTTTTTATTATGTTATACCGCCACGGGTATTTTACTCTTTAACTCATGATATTTATAGCCTTCAAGCGTGAAATCCTCGCGTGTGAACGCGTAGAAATCATCCTTATCCGCCACAACCAGCTTCGGCGCGTCGTAAGGCTTGTTCGATATTATCTCCTCGATAACCGGAATGTGCCGGTCGTAAATATGCGCGTCGGCAATTACGTGTACCAGCTCGCCCGCCTCGAAGCCCGTGGCCTTCGCAATCATAATCAAAAGCGCGCTGTACTGCACCACGTTCCAGTTGTTTGCCGCAAGCATATCCTGAGAGCGCTGGTTGAGTATCGCGTTGAGCTTGTTTCCGGTAACGTTGAAGGTCACGCTGTACGCGCATGGGTAAAGGTTCATATCCTTTAAATCCTTATGCACATATATATTTGTCATTATCCTTCTTGACGCGGGATTTGTTTTTAAATCATGCAGCACTCGGTCAACCTGGTCAAACTCGCCGTCCGGATACCGGTGCTTTACCCGCATCTGATAGCCGTACGCCTTGCCTATCGAGCCGTCCTCGTCCGCCCAAGCGTCCCATATGTGGCTGTGCAAATCATGAACATTGTTAGACTTCTTCTGCCATATCCATAAAATTTCATCAACCGCGCTCTTTAAATATGTTCGGCGCAGCGTTAAAATCGGAAATTCCTCGGCTAAGTTATAGCGGTTTACTATACCGAACCTCTTTATCGTATGCGCCGGAGCGCCGTCCTCCCAGCGCGGGCGCACCGCAAGATGCTCGTCGGAAAAACCACAGTCGATTATCTCACGGCAGTTTCTTATAAAAATTTCATCAGCTTTGCTCATATAAAGCCCTCCTTTCCGGTTGAGTGATCCGCTGCGGGATTCTCATCAGACTTCTCCGTTTTTGAGTTTTTCAAGATATTCGTCATATGTGCACATTCTGTCCGTGATGGAGCCGTCGGGATTTATACGTATAATCCTGTTGGCGATTGTGTTCATGAACTCGTGGTCGTGCGACGCGAATATAACGTTTCCCTTAAACGCCGCAAGGCCGTTATTGACCGCGGTAATGCTTTCAAGGTCAAGGTGGTTTGTTGGCTGGTCGAGCAGCAGCACGTTTGAGCCGAACAGCATCATTCTCGACAGCATACATCTTACTCTTTCGCCGCCTGACAGCACCTGTACCGGCTTTAGGACGTCGTCGCCCGAAAATAACATTCTGCCCAGAAAACCGCGTATATATGTTTCATTCTGCGTTTCAAATCCCGGCTTTGAATACTGCCGCATCCAGTCGCACAAATTCATTGTGCAGCCGTCAAAAAACTCGCTGTTATCCTTCGGGAAATAGCTGCGCGAGGTGCTTACTCCCCACTTAACCTCGCCTTCGTCCGGCTCTGTTTCCTCCGCGAGCAGCTGCAAAAGCGCGGTTACGGCGATTTCGTTCTCGCCTATAATGGCAATCTTATCGCCGTGGTTTAGCGAGAAGCTGACATTGTTAAGCACTCTTTCGCCGTTTACCGTCTTTGAAACGTCCGTAAGCGTAAGCAAATCCTTGCCCGCCTCCCTGTCCATCTCAAACCCGAAGAACGGATAGCGTCTTGACGACGCCGGCATCTCCTCTACGGTCAGCTTGTCGAGCATCTTGCGCCGCGCCGTAGCCTGCTTTGACTTCGACTTGTTGGCGGAAAACCTTGAAATAAACTGCTGCAGCTCCTTTATTTTTTCCTCGTTGCGCTTGTTCTGCTGCTTGATCATCCTCTGAACCATCTGCGACGACTCATACCAGAACTCGTAGTTGCCGACATACATCTTAATCTTGTTATAGTCTATATCTACCATATGCGTGCAAACCACATTGAGAAAATAACGGTCGTGGGACACGACTATAACAGTGCCCTCATAATCGGCAAGGAAATCCTCCAGCCATTCAACCGCCACAATGTCAAGGTGGTTTGTAGGCTCGTCCAAAAGTATGATATCCGGATGCCCGAAAAGCGCCTGCGCAAGAAGTACCTTAACCTTTTCATTGCCGCCAAGCTCTGACATCTGCTGATATAGAACGCTCTCGTCAAGGCCGAGCCCCTGGATAAGCTTTGACGCGTCGGACTCCGCCTCCCAGCCGTTCATCTCCGCGAACTCCGCTTCGAGCTCCGCCGCCTTCATACCGTCCTCGTCCGAAAAGTCCTCCTTCATATAAAGAGCATCCTTTTCCTTCATTATATCATAAAGCTTTTTATTACCCATTATAACAGTGTCAAGCACGGAATATCGGTCAAATTCAAAATGGTTCTGCTTCAGAACCGACATACGGCAGTTCGGATCTATATAAACCTCGCCCGCGGATGACTCCAAATCGCCGGACAGCACGCGGAGAAAGGTCGATTTACCCGCGCCGTTCGCGCCTATAACGCCGTAGCAGTTGCCCGGTGTGAACTTTAAATCAACATCCTTAAACAGCGGCCGCCCATCGAAATTTACGCTTAAATTAGAAACAATAATCATTAAATTTACTCCTCTGTATTTAACAAAAAACATTCCATGGTACATTATACTATGGAATGTTTTATTTTTCAAGACCTATTTTATTTTATTTTCCGCGCGAGCGGCAAAGTGGCAGCATAGCGTCGAGCGAATTGACAAGCATCACTCTGTATTTCGTGTCGGGCTGACGTATCATATAGTCCTTAACGCGCTCCGCGCCTGTCGTTATATCGACTCCCGCAAGGGTTCCGTCGTCGTTGTATCTCGCTAATATAAGCGTCGCTTCGGTCACGTCCTTTGCGAGCGTTACGCTGATATAACCGTTATCGAGCTTTATTTCCGTTCTGTCCGGCTCGCTCGTCGGCATAGGCGTCTTTGTCGGCGCGGTGGTCGGGATAGGCGTCGGCGCCTTCGTCGGTGCGGTGGTAGGTATAGGCGTTGGCGCCTTTGTCGGCACAGTGGTCGGCGCTTCTGTCTCCTCCGGCTCCGCGCCGCGAAGCCCGTGGGTAGTAAGCGTCTTTGCCGCGCCGGAATATATGCGTATATTATCGAGCGCAATTATTCCGGAGCCGCTATCGCCCCTGTTTGAAACGATGTATATACTTGTTATCGCGTTCGCGCTGTTTTTGTATTTCTCGCCGTCAAGCAGCTTACGCCCCGCTCTGTTTATTACGGTAACCTTCGTGCTGCCGCCGTTTACAGCAGCCTGTACCCTTACCCATTCCCCGTCGGAAATATCGACCGCATCGGGCGGATACGCGCTTAGGGCAGCGTTCACATCGTCGTTTATTATCCACTTATCATTCATATACGGCCTTAAATCTATTTTAAGCGCCGCGTTCGCCGCGCTCATTCCGCTGCCGCTTGAATACAGCGTGCCCTGCAAACCGTTTACCTCGTCCACAATCGCCGCGCCGTCTCTTTGGTCTACGGTCTTTGTGTCGTTTGTAAACGCGACCTGCGCGCTGTGCATAATTCTTCGCATACCGTCGCCGCGCGTCAGCATTGTGTCAAATTCTATTGTATACTCGCCGCTAACCGTGCGCGGGAGCTCTGACACAGCAACACGGTTTCCGCTGCCGCCGCCCTGCGCGCGTATGTAGCCGCCGAATTCGTCAACGGCCGAGACCGGCGTTATATTCGTCCCGTTCCAGCCGTCGGCGCTGCCGCCGTCGGAATAGAATATTAATCCGTCAACCGGAACAAGCGTGGGCGTCTCCGTGGGTATGGGAGTGGGCGCGTCCGTGGGTGCTTCCGTCATATTGGGATCCTGCGTTGGCCTGTTGACCTCGTCAAGCAGCCGCATATACACGCCCACATGCGGCGGTTGGTTATACGCGACCTGCTCCACCGCAACGCCGCTTCGATATACCGGATCCTGCATAAGCGTTTTCATTTTATATGTTGTAACATCCGTCGTCATGAACACTCTCAGCGCGGAGTTATCCGTTAACGGATAGACCAGTTCTTCGCGCCAATCGCCGAATAAATCCGCCTGCAGGGCAGGAGTGGCCTTTGTGCCGTTAATGCTCATACACCCCGCCGCGCTGAAAATGCCGGTCATTGTCCTTCCGTTCCATGACGATATGTCCGTTGAGTTTAACGACTCGTCATATAAATCCGCATCCCAGAAAATACGGAAATTACTGCCTATATCCGTGCTGATTGCCGAAAAGCTCGTGCCGCCGTCCGAGCGGTAGCTGCCGGCGCCGGACGAAACCTGGTAGTATCCGCCGATCCCCATATCCGCCATAAGTCCGCGTCCGGTGTCCCTATCGTTATCCTTATGCAGCAGAGTCTCGCCCGATTCCGCCTTGTAAACCGTCATTCCGTAGGGGCTGCTCTCGTGTACAGAGAAATATTCAAGCCCCTCGTGCGTCGGGTCATAATCGCCTATGTGCAGCGCGTCGCCGTGTCCCCTGTTTGAGCACCACTTAACCGAAAAATCATTATCGAGACAGAGCGCGCCGCATATGATTTCGTCACAGCCGTCATTATCCACGTCGCCCACCGTCAGGTTGTGGTTTCCCTGGCCTATATACTGTCTGTTGTAATCATCGGTATCGAAGCTTGCCGAAAGCTTCAGCCTTCCGTCCTCAAGCGTATATGCCGCCGCCGTTGTGCGGTCATAGTATCCGCGCCATGTGACAACCGACGGATGAACTCCGTCAAGATACGCTATCGCGCCCAAAAACCGGTCAACCCGGTTTGTTGTGTCCACTCCGCCGTTTGAATAGCTGCCCCAATAGCCGCTGCCGCTCGCGCGGGAATACAGGTACGGAATTGTATCAAGCGCCGCGCCATCGCTGCCAAACACGGTGTAAAACTCCGGGCCCTCCCTAATAAACCCGCCGCTATCGACATACACGGCTGTATTGTCCGCGTTCTTCACATCTTCATTAAGGCTTGCCTCGGTTACGTACCTGCCCTCCGCGTCCTTCGAACCCGGTGCCGTTTTGCAGGCAAGCTCCGCGCGCCCGTCGCCGTCAAGGTCGTACACCATAAACTGCGTATAGTGCGCACCCGCGCGGATATTTCTGCCGAGATCAATGCGCCACAGCCGCGTTCCGTCCTGTTTATACGCGTCGAGCAGCACGTTTCCCGTTATTCCTCCGTTTGAGTTGTCCTGCGGGCTGCAATCCCATTTAACCACGATTTCATACTCACCGTCGCCGTCAAAATCGCCCGCCGAGCAGTCCCCAACCGCGTATTCGCGGCTTGTTCCGTCCTCCGTCACGCAATTTGGCGGCACATCGAGCCGTATGTCAAAATAACTGTCATTCTGCACGCTTACAGCATCGCAGAGCGAGCCGCCGTTTGGCATTACGCTGTATCTGTCGGACGCCTTGCCGCTTTTGTCAAGATAGTTTGTGCTGTCTGTCACCGTAGTCAGCTTGGCTCCGTTTTTGTACACGTCAAAGCTAACCGCGTCGGCAGCGCTGCCGTAAACATTGTCCTCGCTGTCTGAAAGTCTCCAGCTGAGATATACTCCGTTTGATACCTTTACCGCCCGCAGGCCGCGTCCGAGGGCTTCCATTCTCCTCACGTGCCTGTCCTCATCTTTATAGCCCGCGCCATCGAGGTAGCTGTAGTTATACGTGATAACGCCATCCTCCTCGGCGGACACGGTATTATTATGCCTGTACGCAGGCGCGACGGCAGCGACTGCCGCCGATAAAATCAAGCATGCAAATCTTTTCATGACAAAAGCCTCATCTCTTTTTATATTTCAGCGACGCTCCGACATCAACCCACCGACTCTATAGCTTCCGTATTGATTTCCGGCACAAGACCGTTTGCTTCCATTTCGGCGGCAATCATAGGCAAGACCGCATCCGAAACTATACTGTCTATAACCTCGTCCTTTAGGTAGTCATAGCCCGCGGCGTTCCACGTTAGCGGCAGACGGCTTATAATATGATATCCGTAGTCGGACTTGCACATGCCGAAACCGCCCTCCTTCGTACTTTTTACACAATCCTCAAACTCCTGCACCATATCGCCGTGTTTAAAAACATATCCGTCGGTATATGTCTCCGAACCGGGATCCGTCGTGTTCTCAATCATAAGCTTGTCGAAATCCTCGCCCGCAAGCGCCCGTTGAAGCAGCTCGTTCGCGAGCGCTTCGTCATCGACAAGTATATGCTTCGCGCGGTAATAATTCTCGCTAAAATACTTTTCAACAATCTCGTCGGATGGGTCGATCTCGCCGCTGTATGCCTCAAACAGCTTGTTCTCGTACGCGAGCGCCGTGTACACGCGCCTTATGAAATCGGGGCTTGATAACAAATCGTATTCTTCGACTTCGTCAACTAACTCCTCTACCAGCTCTATATCCTCCGCCGTCAACGCGAACCCCCTCGCCTTCGCAAGCTGAGCCGCGCCGAATATTGTCGCGAAATTGTTTACCAGCTCCAGCTTGACTTCGGGATCCTCATAGCCCATTGTGTCTATCGTAAATTTCACCAAATCCCTGTTGTACACAACCTCGTCGCCCACCGTCAGAACAACGGTGGTGTCGAACGCTCGCGAAAGAACCGCCGCCGCCTGCGCACGCGTAAGAATATCCTCCGGCAAGAACACGCCCTCGTCAAAACCGTCCATTATGCCGCTCTCAACCACCAGCGCGATATATCCCTTTTCCTCATCCGAAAGTCCGGCTAAATCCGGAAAACGCGCCGTTAGCGCATTTATATCAGCTACCGATGTATCCCCGCCGAAAACTCGCGCTATCGCTGCCGCGACGTCCATTCGCCGCACTCCCGACTCCGGATTAAACATATCGCCCGCGCCCGTAAGATACGGCGCGGCAATCGCTACATATTCCGAATACCACGCGCCATCGTCCACATCCGCAAAGCGTATGTCGGACGGCTTTGAAATACCGCCCGCGCCCACGAGCATCTTTGCAAACTCCGCGCGCGTTACCGGACTGTCCGGCATGAACGAGCCGTTGTCGTAGCCTTCGAGCACGCCCATACCCGCCATGTCCTCTATGTATTGGTATGCCCAATGCGACTGCGGCACATCATTAAACCTCTCGCCGTCCGCCGCCGCTAACGGCATTACAGCCGCCGCTAAGGAAGCGGCGATTATTGTTGAAATCACTCTTTTCATAAGTATCCTCCTGATATGATTTTTGGTTCGGGCTTAGCCCAATTTATTTACCTCGTCATAATCCATGACCTTATCAAGCTTATCAAGCGCCGCAAGATATTTACGGCACCACGGCTTTGCCGCAGCAAGGTCAAGATTTTTGTAATTGCCGCATTCTATCTCGCTCGCGCCGAAAACCTCGCCCTCATGCGCAAGCGTCTTTTTAAGCGCGTCCTTTACCGTTTCGAGCGCTCTTTTCTTTGAAACGCTGTCCCGCACAAGGAAATAAAATCCGGTCTGGCATCCCATCGGGCCGAAATACACAACCTCGTCCGCAATGTCCGAATTTCTCGTAAACGTGGCAAGCATATGCTCTATTGTGTGCATTGACGGCATATCCACTACCACGCCGGTATTGGGCTTGCAAAAACGCAGGTCGTATGTTATTATATCGCCGTCAATTCTTGAAACATAAAAGCCTATGTCAAGCTTTCTGTGGTCAACCTCAAATGATTTGATTTTCTTCATTGCGTTCCCCTTTTCGTTTATTTTCCAAGCTCGGCAAGCATGAGCGTCATAATCTTTACCGATTTATCCGCCGCAAGCTTGCAGAATGTCGGGAAATCAACCTCACTGTCGCTGTTCGCTCCGTCGGATATGGCGCGGAGCACACCGAATTTAACATTATTCATAACGCATACATGTCCTATCGCCGCGCCCTCCATTTCCGCCGCGGCCGCGCCGAACACGTCCTTAATCCGCCCGCGCTGTTTGTCGCCGCATATAAATTGGTCGCCCGACGCGACGGTGCCCGTAATTGTATGTATGCCGAGCTTTTCGCTGCACTCCCTAAGAAGCGATACCACCTTCGGGTCGCAATCCATATACACCCTGCCAATACCGGTTATAAACCCGGGCGCGTCGCCGAGCGGAGTGGTGTCCATATCGTGCTCGACCACTCTGTCCGCTATAACAACGTCGCCAATTCCCAGACGCGCGTCAAGTCCTCCGGCGACTCCGCTGTTTATTATGACGTCCGTACCATATTTTAAAATCATGGTCTGCGCCGTGAGAGCCGCGTTTACCTTGCCGACTCCCGCCTCCGCCACAACAACGTCCGTTCCGTTTATTCTGCCCCGACAAAAGGTAACTGCGGATATTGTCTCCGCTGTAATATCCCGCATTATTGCCTTTAAGCCGTCCACCTCGCTTGCCATAGCGCCTATTATTCCAATCATCTTAACCCTCCCGTTTTCACTGTTGTCTACATTATAGCATTTATAACAACCCATTGTCAACACTATTTTATGAGCACGCCCGTCCCAAAAGTCTTACGGCCTCCGGAATTTTCTCCTTTTCCACGCCCGAATAGTTAATTATAAGCGTATGCGGCGGCGCTATATCTCTGTCCGCGTAATACTGCGAAAGGCATGATATATTTATCCCGTGCCTGTGCGCCCTCCGTATCAGCTCGTCGTCGCTCGCGTCGGTATCGAGCCGTATAAGGAAATGCAGTCCCGCGTTCTGTTCGAGTATACGCGCGCGCGAAAACGCGGCGTTTTCCGAAACCGCCTTTAAAAGCTCGTCCCGCGTTTCGCGGTAGTAGCGCCGCATACGGTTTATATGGTTGCCGAAATAGCCGCCGTTTATAAACTCCGCAAGCGTGTACTGCTCAAAATTCGAGACGGTGCATGAATAAAATCCGAGCTTCTTGTAAAACAGCTCTGTCAGCGTGCGCGGCAGCACCATATAGCTTATTCGTATGGTGGACGCGAGACTTTTTGTGAACGTGTTCATATATATAACCCTGTCGGTGGCGTCAATGCTTCGCAGCGGCGGCGCGGGCCTGCCGTTTAGTCTGAACTCGGAATCGTAGTCGTCCTCTATTATATATCTGCCCTCTTTCTCCGCCGCCCAGCCCAGAAGCTCATATCTGCGGCTAACCGGCGTTATTATCCCCGTCGGGAAATGATGCGAAGGCGAAATATGCAGAATATCCGCGCCGCTTTCCTTTAGCGCCTCCACCTTCACACCACAATCGTCAAGCGGAACATAGCTTAATTTCACGCCGTTTGCCCCGTACACCTTTGAAATCTTGCCATACCCCGGATTTTCGACGGCAAAAAGTTTTTCGTATCCGAGAAGCTGTATTATAAGCCCGTACAGATATTCCGTCCCCGATCCGACTATAACCTGCGAGGGCGGCACACGCATTCCCTTAAACTGGTACAGGTGCTCCGCAATCGCGGAGCGCAGCTCCGCTATTCCGCCGCCTGGCGATTTGCGCATCAGCTCCGGACGGCGCTCGGAAAGAACTCCGCGCATGAGCTTTGCCCATGTTGTGAAAGGAAACAGCGCATGGGGTGTGCTGTTGCTCGCGAAATCGGCAAAATATTCCGGTTCCGGCTCTCCGTCCCCGTCAATCGCGTCGGTTACGCTTATGTTTATATCCGAAACAAAATACCCCTTCTTCGGGATTGAATACGCGTATCCTTCGGAAATCAGCAGCGCGTAGGCGTTTTCCACGGTAATGGTGCTTATGCCCAGATTTTTCGCGAACGCGCGCTTTGACGGCAGCTTTACGCCGGGGCGCAGTTTTCCTGATAATATATCGTTTTTTATGCGCCCGTAGAGATACTCGTACAGGCTTTCTGAACCTATATCTGAAAATGAATATGTGAGCATTGTTCGTAAATCTCCTTAATCTGACCATATTGAATATATTTAAAATGGCGATTGAAATATGGCCACAGATTTATTATAATACATTAAAATCAAAAAGTAAAGGGGAAATTTTTATGACAAACGAAAAACAGTACGAGCTGAACAAAGAGCTTGCCCAAATGCTCAAGGGCGGAGTTATAATGGACGTAACAACGCCGGAGCAGGCCAAAATTGCCGAGGCGGCGGGCGCGTGCGCGGTTATGGCGCTCGAAAGAATACCGGCGGATATAAGAGCGGCCGGCGGCGTTGCGAGAATGAGCGACCCGAAAATGATTAAGGGTATACAGGACGCGGTTTCAATACCGGTTATGGCAAAATGCCGTATAGGGCATTTCGCCGAGGCGCAAATTCTTGAAGCTATCGAAATAGACTATATAGACGAGAGCGAAGTCCTATCGCCCGCCGACGACACATACCATATCGACAAGCGTGAATTCCGCGTTCCGTTTGTATGCGGTGCGAAAAACCTCGGCGAAGCGCTGAGAAGAATTGCCGAGGGCGCGTCAATGATACGAACAAAGGGCGAGCCGGGCACGGGCGACGTCATTCAGGCGGTTCGGCACATGCGCGCGACAAACAGCGAGATACGCCGTATCGCGTCGATGCGGGATGACGAATTGTTTAACGCGGCCAAAGAGCTTGAAGTACCGTATGAGCTTGTTAAATATGTTCATGATAACGGCAAACTTCCGGTCGTAAACTTCGCCGCCGGCGGCGTCGCTACGCCCGCGGACGCCGCGCTCATGATGCAGCTCGGCGCGGAGGGCGTGTTTGTCGGTTCGGGAATATTCAAGTCCGGCAACCCGTCAAAAAGAGCGCAGGCCATTGTAAAGGCGGTCGCGAACTTCAACGACCATAAGCTTTTATCGGAGCTGTCAGAGGACTTGGGCGAAGCGATGGTCGGCATAAACGAGCATGAAATAGAGCTTTTAATGGCTGAAAGGGGAGTTTGATCATGACGGCGGTTTTGGCGGTTCAAGGCGATTTTCTCGAACACGAAAAGGCGCTTGACGCGCTGGGCGAGGACCGGTTTGAAATACGCTGCGCAAACGACCTCGACCGGCCGTTTGACAGGCTAATCCTGCCCGGCGGCGAAAGCACGGTACAGGCAAAGCTTATAAAGGAGCTTGGACTGTTTTGCAAGCTCCGCGACGCAATCACGGCCGGAACGCCGGTATACGCAACCTGCGCCGGAATGATACTTTTATGCGCAGAGGCGGGCGGGGACGAAGGCTGCTGCTTTCGCACCATTCCCGCGAACGTGAAGCGCAACGCCTACGGCCGCCAGCTGGGCAGCTTCTATACCGAGTCGGAATTTAAAGGTATCGGAATAATCCCCATGGAGTTCATACGCGCGCCGTATATAGAAAGCGCGGCGGACGATGTGGAAATCATGTCCGTAACCGACGGGCATATAACCGGTATACGTTACGGCAATCAGCTCGCGGTATCCTTCCACCCGGAGCTTTGCGATGATACCCGCCTTTTAAGATATTTCCTTGATTTTAAATAAGCGCGTCATGCAAAAACGGAGCGCAGTCAATGCGCTCCGTAATACCGGAGATATTTTAAGCGAATTATCCCTGTTGAATTATACCTCAATTACGCTAAATGGTAATGCTAACGGCTTCATGTCTCCATCCCATATAAATACTTTAATATTTGATATACTATTCGCTGTTTCATCTATATGAAACCTACACAAGCCGTCTGTTAAAATATCTTCTGCTACATCTTGTGTCATTACGGATATTAAACCGCCGCTTTCATCATATACTCCCACAAATATAGTCGCAGGCAGCATTTCACTTACATCTTCATATTCCACCGTTGTAAATGTTACGTTCAAATCAAAATCACCATACGTAGGAATACTTTCATACATGTCACCGGTCGATGATTTTATTTCACCTCCACTGATATAGTAAGGCATTAATGGTAAATCCCCCTCAATCTCCGGTTCCATTTCGATAATATCCAATGTACTTTGTGAAATATTGGCATTAACATCATTCAGCGTGTGGTCACAAAGATTTCCTTCCTCACAACTGATTTCTATAGGCAGTTGCTGTCCTACTTCCGCATTGTCCTTTAGCACAAAATCAACCGTAAACAACTCGCCATTTTCTGCCATGTCATATGCACAGTTCCAATATGCCGTAACATAATCAAGACTTTCCCCGTCCGTTTCGTCCGTCAGATTTGATGTAAAGCTCCCGTCAACCAGCATATCACCTTTTTCTATCGCCACAGGGGTAAGATATTCCCTGTCATAATTTAATGTGAGGTTAAACCCCGCGATACCCTCATTTTCGGAAATTCTTACCGGAACGCTTATATAACCTCCTGTTGTCGATGCAACATCATCAACCGATATATTTACTTCCTTTACAGACATCACGCTGATTGGTGACTCAACCAACTCGTACCCCGATAATATCTGCGATAATCTCACACCGTCCTTTGAGTTAATCTGTCCAGCGGAATCTCCGAATACGTTGGCTGCTTTCTTCTGACTTTCGTTAAATTCCACATTCCATTTTGCTATGTATCTTGATAGCAGCAGTTCATCCTGAGAGTCTACCCGTCGGTCCAGATTGACATCGCCTCGCATAACGTCGGCTATTGTTATCGCATTATCGATGATTGACGGCATTACATCGTTAAATGCCGCATCGGTTATATCACCCTTTTCGTAATTAAGACTTATAGGATACAGACCCTGTTCCATACCACTCGTTACTTCAAATGTGATATTGAACAGTTCTCCGTCTTCTGTAATATTGGTGTCATTCCCCCAATATACGGAAACCTCCTTCAGCTCCGTTGCCGGAACGCCTTGTTCAAGGTTTGACGTAAACGTCCCCTGCTGTATCAATGCCCCCTTGGTTATAGATACGGGCGTCATTACATCCTTGTCATAGTTCAGTGTGAAGTTAAATCCGGCTATTCCCGGGTTGTCATCAATTGTTACGGGAACGGTTACTGTTCCTCCGGATTTCAGTGAGCCTTCTCCTATAGCTATTGTCCCTGCATTCACCTCCGGTACATATTCTTCCGTATAGCTTTCTCTGCATATCGTACAGGTGTAGGTTCTGTGTCCCGGTCCGTCCGGAGTGACGTCGGTCTGTTCTGTGAGCTCATAATTATGCGTTGTTGTATCTGTATCTCTTTTCTCTTTTTCACCGCATTCACTACACTGTCTGTATTCTATACCCGTCGTATTACAGGTCGCCTCTTCTTCCACAAGCCATGTATCACCAAACCTATGTCCTGTCGCTTCTATAGGTATATTGTCAATTTGAGCATTGCATACCGAACAAACATGAGCCTGTTCTCCCGCTTCGGTACATGTTGCTTCTTTGACAGTCTGATATTCTGCAGAATACTTATGTCCTGTTGCCTCTATTGTTTCGGTTTCGGTTTCAGAACATTTTGTGCATGTTCTGTGCCGGCTGCCCGACTCTTCACAGGATGCATCCTTATCGATAACCCAACCGTCGTTGTCCCCGTCATATTCGTGCGTACACTTCGCGGAATTCACGGTTATTATGCACTCTGCTCTTTTGCCGTTTGACGCGGTCGCCGTAATCGTTGCCGTTCCCGCCGTTTTGGCCGTTACGGTTCCGTTTGTATCCACCATTGCCGTACCATCGTTTGAGGACTCCCAATTAACAGTTTTATCAAAGGCGTTATCCGGCGATACTGTCGCGGTAAGCTTTACTGTGTCACCTTCGGTCAGCGATACCGACGTTTTATCCAATGTTATCTGAGCGGGCGCTATATTTAATACCGCGCTTTTGCTAAAGGTGCTCGTAAGATAGTTGCCCGACGCGTCACAAACGTCTATATAATATTGATATGTTTCTCCTGCTTTTAATCCTTTGTCAACATAGTTTGTACCTGTTATGTTAGACTTGAGTATTTCATATTTCTTTCCGCCTGCGTTGTATTTCCAAAGCGTATATTTTGTTCCGCTCGGAGCGGACACCGGAACAGACCAACCGATTTTCATCTCTGTTTTGCTTTGCGGTGTTACGGAAATCTCTTTTGCTATTTTTGAGCCTGCGTAAATAGCGGCATTTTTACCTCTATCCGCCGGTTCCTTCCAACCCGCGGCATTCTCTATCACTTGTATTTGATATTTATGTATCTTACCTGACACGGCCGTGGTGTCCGTATACGTTGTCCCCGTTATTTCCTTGGAGTTTATCTTAACGCCGTCTCTCCACACGTTGTATGTATACGAATACCCCTTAGTGCCCTTTACGGCAGCCCAACTCAGGATTACCTGGGAGGTGTTATCGTTTGTTTTATTGACCGGGCGCGCCATCTGAGTAAACTTCGTCTTTGTGGGTGACGGCTCGGACTTCACCTGCGTTTTCTTCTTGCCGCCCGAAGGGCCAATTTCTCCCTCGCGAATTGCCGTTACTCGATAATTGTATTTTGTACCGTTGTCTAATTTCTTATGAGTGTAAGAAGTGGTTTGTATATTACTGTCCAGAGTTATCCAACCGCTCGAGTCCGCCCTATGATACTCCAGTTTATACTTGTGTGCGCCGCTCACCTTATTCCATGTTATCGTCAGTTGATTGGGAACATCACGGTTTACCTCCGGCTGATCAGGTGTTTTGGGTTTCGTATATGTCTTCCATTCCTTTGAAGCGTCCGACCATTTATCGCTACTACTCCCCGCATAGACCACATAGTAATATGTATGACCGGGAGTTAGCCCCTTATCGGTGTATGACGTTGATGTGCAACTGCTTGTAAGCGTCTTTTTGTTTGCGCCATCAACTTCGTGGCGAACTATCTTGTATTTGTTGGCGCCGTCAACTTTTTTCCATTCTATTTTTATGCTGCTGTCACTCGTGGCGCCGCAGTTTGAAATCACTGGCTTCGAGGGCTTTGGATTACAAGATGAACAATATTCTCCATCAAGAGGCACTGCACATGAGTGTTCATATTTTACACTATCAATATCTGAATAGCGTCTAAGAACATATCCTTTATTTAAATAACTGGATGTTATCGTTGAGACTGAATAGGTCGTTTTTTTTGCTTTTGGTGGCGTTTGCTCCATAATTGTTACTTTGCTCAGCTTGCCACCACTGTAAATTAAATCAGTTATTAAAACAACATGGCTTCCGCTTTTGTTAAGGCAATCTCCAATTTTAGCACTATACACGCTTTGTGAGGATACTTTTTTTATTTTAGATGATTTCCCTATGCTTGTTGTTGTCATGCGCCCTAAACCATAGCACCAAGATACAAATGCGCTACAATCACTTGCATAATACGGGGAATCTTTTTTCCCCACGCTATATTTCCCTCTACTTGTATAGAACTTACTATCTTTATTATTAACTGCACTAATAAATTTGTTTAATGAATAGGAATGTGGAACATATACACCTGCGTCAACTTGCTGACCATATGGAATTCCTTTATATTCTGTTCCAGCTTTAAACGTAGTTGCAGCACCGCTTGTGTTACTTGAATATCCTTTTACATTTTTTTTGGGCTTCCATTTTATTTCTACTTGTTGTCTAGCTCGTTTTACGACATTTTGTACTCCGGAAGAAGCTGATAATTCTACGGGAAATGAAACATCACTCGCCTCGTAATTCAAAGCTAACTTCGGGTCAACAATAGTAGCATCGTCAATATTTTCTTCTATGTAATCAGCTTCTGAAAATAAAGAAATATTATCTTCGTCATCTTCTTCAAATTGATATTCGTTAAATTCTATTGTTTCACTTTTAAAGGCATCCTCTAACTTAATTGTATAAGTATTATCCTTTTTTTCTAAAACTAACACATCGTCTTCTGTATAATATGTTAGTACCTTGTCCGCTATAAACCTCTCGTTAGCATATAGAGTATAATCAAACAAATCTCCTGTTATATATATTATACCATATCTATTGGGAATAAAACCAGTAACTCTATCTTTCCCGTAAATCATCGTATTATTTTCATTTTCTATGTCATAGCAATATACATGTCCGTCAGAGAGGTAATACAATAATTTATCATTGACAAGGTACATTTGTGTTATATCTTTCTCAGTCTGATATAATATGGTTGAAGATTGATTGTTATATATTTTTTTTATTAGATTGCCTTCTGTTGAATAGAAAATGGTCGCACCATCCGAAGATATATTAATGTTATTACTCATATCATCAGATAGTGTGATTTTATCTTCCATATCATTGTCTATATAGCATAAAGCCCCATTATTTAATTCGTCAGAAAAATACATCCTATCTCCGTAAAATGCCATCACGCCGCCATTTATAATATTAGCACTAGTATTACCAATATACGAAATTATTGTGCTAATATCCATATCAGATTGAGCATTAGCTGGAAATACAGCAGTCAAAATTAAAAGATTGATGCTTAATATTATTGTTAAAAATCGCTTAAAATGTCTCATCACTTTTTCCTCCTAGTTAGCAATAAGTATATAATTTCCTAATGGTTTTAAATTGTTTATTGAATCCCATACGAATACTTTTAATGATGAAATGTCTACCTCTGTTTGTTCTATATATATATCACAAAATCCTTGGCTGAGCATTTCATCATTCATGTCCACCTGTTGCATTGATATAAGTGCCCCATTATTATCATACTCAGCCGCAATTACGCTTGCCGAACCTGAGTATGATTTGTTTTGTTTAAAGTATGCTTTTAAATTAAAATCTCCGTTTTTTGGTAAAACCTCTGTTTCTTCACCTTCGGCGGTCATTAAAATGTCTATTACATCAAACGGTGTTTTCGACAGCAAATCCTCGTCTATATATGTTTTGACAACACCCTGTTGCACCGATATATCAACATCTTCTATTTCAAAATCATCCCTTACCCTGCATACTGCGCCGTTGTCATAGCTTAATGTTACCGGAATAATTTGTCCTTCATTCACACTTTTGTCAACCAAAAATTTGACCTTGAACAATATTCCGTTATCACATATATTTCCGTTGCTTATCCAATTGACATTTACGCTGTCTAATGTTGAAGAGTTTATATTTTCTTGTTGTAAATTGGCAATACAGCTTCCTTTGTACAGCTCTCCGTCCGTTACCGCTACAGGTGTTAAATACCTTTTGTCATAGTTCAATTTAAAATTAAATCCGGATATGCCTTTATTGTTGCTTATTACAATCGGGATATCCACTTCGGTATCGGCGGCTGCAGTTACATTCTCCACGCTTATTGTTGTTTGATTGAGCGAAGCTAAGCTTATTTCGTTTTCTTCAGCTCGCGTTGCCTGTTCCTTGGGAGACAGATCGTATCCGGATATGATTTGCGCCAGCCTCGTTCCGTCTTTAGTGGTAATACGGCCGTCTGTGAACACATCCGCAGCCAACTGATAAGAATCGTTCCACGGTAAATCATTCCACTCCGTCAGTTTATATCCCAAGTAAGCGCAATCGAGTATATCCACTTTACGGTCCTGGTTAACGTCACCTTTAAGGTTATCAACTTCAATATTTAATACAGCCTCGCTGATTTGTGGCATAACCTGGTTGCCTTCGCTGTCGTAAATAGCTAAAGAAGGTGTTATTCCGTCTTCCTCGGACGTATAACCGCTTATACCTTTGTATGTGGCAGAAATCTTGTATTCGCCCTTTGGGGCTTCGGACTTTATTCTGAATGTGATTTTAAATAGCTCCGCATCGCCTGTTATGTCTTCGGTATTATCTTTACCATACTTAACCAACAAAGCGCTTAAATCATCCGCATCTATCACACCGGCGTCCACCCCTGTCAAACTGGAATCGAACAGTTCTTCGTTTAAATCTTCCCCGGGAGATATGCTTACGGGCGTAAATACATCTTGATCATAATTTACTTTCATCGTAAATCTTGAAAAGCCCGGATTATCCGACAGGATAATCGCAAGGGTTACTTGACTGTCTTCTATATCTCCTACCTGTTTGGTAATAATATGTCCTTTCTCGATTTCCGGATAAAAGTATTCGGCAAATGTTTTTCCGCAGCCGTTTTCACAAACCATATATCTTATTCCGGGACGTTTTACTCCGGGCATTATATCCGTCGGTTCTTGTTTCACATAGTCCAAAACATAGTTATGTCCTTTCGCGCCGATAGTCAGAGTTTCACTTTTTCCGCATTCCGTACATGCCCTTGTCTGTATACCGGGTTCGGTACATGTTGCCTCACTCTGAATATTCCATTTGCCATACATGTGTTCCGACATTTCCACAATCACGGGTTCGGAGTATTCTCCACACACGTTGCATACTTTCACTTTTTCACCGGTTGAAATACAGGAAGACGGCTTAGTGACCGTCCATTCCTCCGAATACTGATGTCCTTTTGCCTTTATGCGTCTTGTTCCCGACTTGCCGCACATGGCGCACTGTCCGATTTCCACGCCCGATTCTGTACAGCTTGGTTCCAAAAAACTTTCCCACTCGGTATAAGTATGTTCCGTCTTCTCTATGGGAGTATTATCTGTTTCTTTCCCGCATACTGTACATCTATGAACCTTTTCTCCTTCATCCGTACATGTTGGTTCTTTTATTGTAAACCATTCTTCGGAAATACTGTGCCCGAGTTCAGGTATAGTCGTAGTTTCTACGCTTTTACAATTATCGCAGACTCTTTGCTTTGTACCCGGTTTCTCACAAGCAGGAGGTTCGGAAATACTCCAAACGCCGTAATTATGTTTTAGTCTTTCTATGCTTGTGTTATCTTTTATGCTGCCACAGTTCTGACATTTATGAGCTTTTTCGCCTTCTTGCATACAGGTTGGATCACGTATGATAATCCAATCATCCGAATATGAGTGCCCCAAAGCAGGGACGCTGATATCTTCCCGATATTGGCAATCTCTGCACACTCTGTGTCGTTTTCCCGATTTTTCACAGGTTTCCGCTTCATCTATAACCCATTCATCATATGTGTGTTCCGTTTCGGACCATTGCGCGTATAATGTCTGATCCGCCGTTATAGTTACAGTGGTTATAGACTCTATTTTTGTTCCGCCCACGGCAGCGGTATACCATCCCGAAAAATTAAACCTTTCCCTGCTTGGTGTAGGCAAGTTCCCGTAAGATTCATTATACGTTACCGATATTGTTTTATCTGACTCTCCCAAATCTCCGCCTTCAGCTTCAAATGTTACCGTATAAGTATTAGGGCTAAAGGAAGCCATATACTTCGTTGATTCCGTTACCGGAATAACTTTTTTCGCATTTACATCGCCATCATCCCAAGTCGTAAAGCTATATCCCGGTTTAGACACGGCATTTATTTCCGCTTCGGAACCATATAGATAGGTTCCGCTGCCGGAAGTAGTGCCCTTATTTTCATCCTCACTTATTGCGCTTACCGTATAAGAATTTGTATGAAATTTCAAAACCACCGACATGTCATTTTTGATAACTCCCGATACGCTGCCGGAATAAACTCCATCATATGTATGGCCATCCAAAGTCTTTATGTCTTTGATTTCATATGTGGTGCCGTACGCATAGGTGTTATGAAAATCATCTGCGTCATCTGCAACCAGAACTCCGTTTACATATATATCTGCTGTACCAAAGCCATTTATTCCGTTGTTATATATGTTATCAAGTTGTCCGTTCAGACTAAAATTAAATGTTTTGTACCGATATGTTACCCATTCTTGTATGTTAGATATATTGTTCCCGCTTGGATAACTTGCTGACTCCTTGTTTTCTGTTCTTTTGTAATAGTATGTATATACTTTGCTTCTGGTACGGTACCTGTATTGAGTTTTTTTCGTTTCAAAAGGGCTGTCCTGCCACAAACTATGATATTTTGATGTGCCGTCGTAATACCATTTATATGACTGAGGATTAGATGATGTACTTGATTTATCTTTAAGCTTATTGCTAAATGAATACTTATATTTATTCGGATATGATGATGATTTCGCATAGCTCCCTGTAGAGGCATTTTTTGATTTTGCATATCTGTAATAATTATACGTGTCTACCACCTTGCGGGTTTCCACATCTTTAGAGTCGGATGCTGTTGCCTTTGTATCGCTCCATGAACTCCATGAACCCCACGGACCCCAGACCCATTTAGTATCATATTTTACCCACCCCGCCAGTGACGGTGAGCTTGATGTCGTATATGATGTCAATACGTATGTCCATTTTCTCGAAATAACTTCAGCTCCTTCCGGCAGCTGCGAAGCTAATATCCAATTATCGGCTTGTACCCGAATAGTAGGAACAATAAAAGATAATATAAAATTTATTATAATGAAACACGGCAAGATTCGTTTTCTCACGTTCTAAAACGCCTCCTTTAACATAGCAAATTTGAATTATAATAAAATCCGTTCCAAAGAAAAGAATATTTTCAATGGTTTCACATTTTATTATATGCTGCTTTCCGTTAACATATTATAACATATTGCATTGCGTTTTGCAATACAATTTTCTAAAAATGTATTATTTTTTATAATACTAATGTTATATTTATATGCATTCATATTTGTTATATAATTAATAATATAAATATATTGCAATAGGAGGCAATAGTTATGAGAAAATTTAAGATACCTATAACGCCGCAGACTACAAACAAATGTATCCGCTTTCCTAACGATATTATAGAAGCGGTTGAAGAATCAATACAAGGCTTGGACTGCAGTTTTTCCGCTTTCGTTGTTGAAGCGGTTCGTGTGGCTTTGGAAAGTCTGGAAGAAGAGAATGAAAACGGTAATAATTAGCGTAATTTCAAGTCCGGTCATTTAGGTCGGTTCCTGACACTATATCCATTCAAAACCACAGCATATAACGAAAAAGACCGACGCTAACGACATTTAAAAAATGCCGGTTTGCGTCAGCCTCCTGGTTTTTGTTACATAATATATCAAGCAGACAAAGACAAACACTGTTAAAATTGCTCACCTAATTCTTTTGGCATAAAATCATATGCACTTCTCCCATAGTTACAGCTTTAAAAAGTTTTCTATAATCGTCATCCCGCCGGGGGTTAGCACCGATTCGGGATGAAACTGTATTCCGTATATCGGGCGCGCGTTATGCATAACGCCCATTACGCACCCGTCGTCGCTCATTGCCGTAAGGCTGAGTTCGGCGGGCATTGTTTTTCTGTCTATCACAAGCGAATGGTATCTGCCCACCTCAACAGCGCCCGAAAGCCCCTTAAAGAGCGGGCAAAGCCCGTTTATCGCTATATTATCGCTCTTGCCGTGCATTATACGCGGCGCGTGAATAATACGCGCCCCGAACGCCTCGCCTATGGCCTGGTGTCCGAGACAAACGCCGAGAATGGGAATATTCCCCGCCGCTTTTATTAAGTTGACACATATCCCCGCATCCTTCGGATATCCCGGTCCGGGTGATAAAATAATATGGGACGGTTGTTTTTCGAGCACCTCTTCGACTGTAATCCTGTCGTTTCTGTACACCTCTATTTCAGGATCTATCGAGCCTATATACTGATACAGGTTATAGGTAAAGGAATCGTAGTTATCAATCATTACAATCATTCTATCTCACCCGCCTCTCTTATTGCCGCAATAAGGCTCATGGACTTGTTCACCGACTCTTGATACTCGTTTTCGGGAACCGAATCGTAAACAATGCCGCCGCCGGCCTGCACATACGCCTTGCCGTCTTTAAACACGCCCGTGCGGATGGTTATACAGCTGTCAAAATTACCGTTAAAGCTGATATAGCCTATCGCTCCGCCGTAAGCGTTGCGCTTTGTGGTTTCAAGCTCGTCTATAATCTCCATCGCCCTTATCTTGGGCGCGCCCGACAGCGTTCCGGCCGGAAGCGTCGAGCCCAAAGCGTCAAAGCAGGATTTATCCGCCCTTAACCTGCCCTCAACGTCGGAGATGATATGCATTACGTGTGAAAATCTCTCTATATACTTAAATCTTGTCACCCGCACAGAACCGAACTCGCTCACCTTGCCCACATCGTTTCTGCCCAAATCCACAAGCATTGTATGCTCCGCAATCTCCTTTTCGTCCGCGAGCAAATCCTTTTCAAGCGCGAGGTCCTGTTCAAGCGTCCTGCCCCTCGGCCGCGTGCCGGCAATCGGGCCTGTCTGGACAACGCCGTTTTCAACGCGCACGAGCATTTCCGGCGACGCGCCGACAATCTGATAGCCGTCAAAATTGAGATAATACATATACGGCGACGGATTTATCCTTCTCAACGCGCGGTATACGTTAAGCGGCGCTATATCCGTTTCGACCGTAAACCGCTGCGAGATTACGACCTGGAATATATCCCCGTTTTTTATATATTCCTTCGCCTTCTCAATCCTTTTACAGAAATCCTCCTTTGTCATATTTGACGTGACTTTAAGCTCTGTGTTCGTATGCTTCGGCGGCTTCTCCATTAGCCTTGACATATCCGCCATTTCCGCCTTTATCGCGTTTATACGAGCGGCGGCGGCTTTATATTTCTCCTCAATATCACCGTCGGCATGGATATTTACTATTATATGTATCTTCTGGTTCACATGGTCAAACGCGATAATCTCATCGGTAAACATGAAATGCATATCCGGCAGCTTCAAATCGTCGCGGTTGATGTTCGGAAGATGCTCATACTGACGTATTATATCATACGCGAAAAATCCCACGGCGCCGCCGTTAAAGGACGGTATATCGTCAAGCTTCGGGGCTTTAAATCTGCCGCACAGCTTTTCAAGCTCCTCCATGGGCTTTCCTCTGTATGTTTTCGTCTCACCGTTAGTGTATGCAATCTCTATCTCATCGCCCAGACTCTGAAAGGTTATAAACGGATTTCTGCCTATAAACGAGAAACGCGCCGTAACCTGACTGTTTCCTATACTTTCAAGCAGAAAACATTCCTTCTCGGTCGCCATGCGCTTAAAAACGCTTATCGGCGTATCCATATCCGCATAGGTATCGGCGACGAGCGGGATTATATTATATTCCTCCGCCAGCTCCTTTACCTGTTCCAATGACAAATTGTACATATTCAGCCTCCTTTAAAAATGCGAATGTCTCATATCCTGACCGCGCCCAAAACCTCGCCTATCTTATCGTGTATAACGAGCTCCGCTTCGTTATCGGCGGATGTTCTGTCACGGTTTATCACCACAAGATGCCTGCCGCGGAAATAGCTTATAAATCCCGCCGCCGGATATACCACAAGCGATGTTCCGCCTATTATAAGCGTATCCGCCTTTGAAATCGCGCTTACCGCGCCGCGTATACATTCATCGTCGAGCATTTCCTCGTACAGCACCACGTCCGGCTTTACCCTTCCGCCGCATTTATCGCATATCGGAACGGGCATGCTCGCGTCCGCGATATAGTCTATGTCAAAGAACTTTCCGCACTTCTCGCAATAATTCCTTAGCGTTGACCCGTGCAGCTCGTACACGCGCTTTGAACCCGCGAGCTGGTGCAAGCCGTCAATATTCTGTGTCACAACCGCGCTTAGCTTTCCCGCCTCCTCAAGCTTTGCGAGCGCTATATGCGCTTTGTTCGGCTTAACCCCCTTTATTATCAGCTTTTCGCGGTAAAAACGGAAAAACTCCTCCGGATGCTGATAGTAGAAGCTCCGGCTTATAATCGTCTCCGGCGGGTACTTCCACTTCTGATTATACAATCCGTCAACGCTTCTGAAATCCGGTATGCCGCTTTCGGTGGACACCCCCGCGCCGCCGAAAAACACGATATTTTTACTGTCGTCAATTATCTGCTGTAATGTCAGGCTCATAGTCATATTTCCTCCAATCCGTACATAGTCATCGCCAGCACAGCCTCGCCCGCCGTCTCGGTGCGCAGTATTCTGCGTCCGAGCGTAACGGTTCTTATGCCCGCCGCCTTAAGCTTCGTAACCTCCGTTATGTCAAACCCGCCTTCCGGGCCTATAATAAACGCAGCGCTTTTTACGTTTTTTGCGCCGTTAAAAACATCTCTCAGTCTCGTATTCCGCTCGCACTCATACGGCGCGAACGCCAAATCATACTGTTTAAGCTCCGTTATAATCTCATCGACGCTCATCGGCATTGCCACTTCGGGTATAATGCCCCTGCCCGACTGCTTCGCGGCCTCATAAGCAATTTTGCGCCATCGTTCCGTCTTTTTCAGTTCGGCGTCATAATCTCCGAGCTTCATAACACATCGGGACAGCTTTGCCGGAACGATTCTCGCAATTCCAAGCTCCGTTGTTTTCTGTATTATATAGTCCATCTTTGCCGCCTTCGGCAGTCCCTGGTACAATGTCACTTTAACTACGGGCTCCGTATCGCATTTGCGGCTTGATTTTATATCGCAAATAACCCTCGTCTTTTCCACCCCGCGTATAACCGCGTCATAATCAATCCCTCTGCCGTCGCATACGACTATTTCGTCCCCGACTCCGAGACGCAGCACCCGCTGTATATGCTTCGCGTCCTCGCTGTCTATTATTATTTCCGTATCGGTTATGTTTTCTCTCGCGGTGAAAAATTTCGGCATATCTCCGTCCCTCCGTTCACATATCGTATTTATTTTACCACACTCCCGCCGATTTTGCAATACGCCCGAACATATTTTTATGTTTCGGTATACCGTTTTCGGATAATTTACAATACGGGTATAATTTGCTAAATCGCGCAAAAAACGCGTAAAAATACATATTTAAGATTGACTATTATCTTCATATGTGGTAAAATGAAATAAAAAAACGGAGGAAATGTGAAATGGCAGTGACAAAAAGACTTTACGGAACAATGCCGGACGGCGAGAGTGTATTCGCGTACACAATCGACAACGGCAAGGGCATTGAGGCTGAAGTCATAAACTACGGCGGCATAGTGACAAAGCTGCTCGTAAAGGATAAGAACGGAGTTATGCGGGATGTAGTTCTTGGCCGCGCTTCGCTTGAGGAGTACCTTGAAAATGACGGATACATAGGCGCGGCTATAGGCAGACACGCCAACAGAATTGCAAAGGGTGTGTTTGAGCTTAACGGCGTGACCTGCAATGTCGGCATTAACGAGGGCGCAAACAGTCTGCACGGCGGCGTTGTCGGCTTTGACAAAAAGGTTTGGAGCGTAACGGAGGTTCCGGGCGAAAACGCCGTTATAATGAGCTATATATCCGTTGACGGCGAGGAGGGCTTCCCCGGCACGCTTAGCACGGCGATGAAGTATTCCGTAACCGACGAGGGCGGATTTAGAATAGAGTACCGCGCAGTATCAACAAAGGATACCGTGTGCAACCTTACAAACCACAGCTATTTTAACCTTAGCGGTCACGACAGCGGCAGCATAGATGATCAGATATTGCAGATTAACGCTTCGTTCTACACGCCAAATGACGACGAGTGTATGCCTACGGGCGAGATTTTGGCGGTTGACGGCACACCGTTCGATTTCAGAGCGCCCAAGCCGATTGGCCAGGATATTGACGCGGACTTTCCGCAAATTCAGGCCGTGGGCGGCTTTGACCACAATTTTGTAATAAGCGGAAGGGGTATGCGTATTGCGGCAATCGCAAAAAGTCTTAACACCGGAATAACAATGCGCGTATACACAAATCAGCCGGGGATGCAGCTATATACGGCTAACGCGCTGCCAAAGGGTGTGCATAAGGCCGATGTTGAATACAAGGTTCACGACGCGTTCTGCCTTGAAACACAGGCGTTTCCGAACGCTATGGCAAACTCGCATTTCCCGTCGGTTGTCCTGAAGGCGGGCGACACCTACAGACATATAACGGAATATAGGTTTGTTTAAGACAATAAACGGTGATTGCAATGGTGCACAGTCAGTCAGGACAGGTGCACCATATTTTTGTACAAAAAACATCTTGTTAATTTGTGCATAATATAGTATAATATCAATTGGAATTTTATATGTAATGCTGTTTGGCATATTAGGTGAGGAGGAAAACTATAATGTCATACATGGAAATGACAAAACAGGAGCTTATGAAGCTTCGCGAGGAGCTTTTGGCGGCCTATGAGGAAAAGAAAAGGTTGGGACTTAACCTCAGTATGGCACGCGGCAAG
Source organism: uncultured Clostridia bacterium (assembly GCA_947628515.1). GTDB lineage: Bacteria > Bacillota > Clostridia > UBA1381 > UBA1381 > Ornithomonoglobus. Next base: position 26,504 of record CANRAG010000030.1, read on the forward strand.
CCGGAGGACGGTCAGTTGGAGCTTTCAATGCCGATGCTCAACGTAATCAACGAGAACACATCCTTTATCGGCGGAGACGGCACGGATTTCAGAAACTACGGCGTTATTTCCGGAACGGCCGAGGCAAAGAAGCTCTTTGCCGATATTCTTGACGTCAAGCCTGAAAACATCGTAATCTACGGAAATTCATCGCTTTCGCTCATGTATGATACAATATCAAGGGCATATATAAAAGGTATTCTCGGCTCCACGCCGTGGAGCAAGCTTGATAAGGTAAAGTTCCTTTGCCCCGTTCCGGGCTACGACAGGCATTTTACAATATGTGAGTTCTTTGACATTGAGATGATCAACGTGCCCATGGACGAGAACGGGCCGGACATGGATACGGTGGAGAAGCTCGTCGCGGAGGATGAGTCTATAAAGGGTATATGGTGTGTGCCCAAATACTCCAATCCGAGCGGATACGTATACAGCGACGAGGTCGTAAAGCGCTTTGCAAGGCTCAAACCGGCTGCCGAGGATTTCAGAATATACTGGGATAACGCGTACTGCATACATCATCTTTACAAGGATAATCAGCCGGAAATACTTAATATCGTAACGGAGTGCGAGAAGGCGGGCAATCCGGACATGGTATATGAATTCTGTTCCACGTCAAAGGTTACATGGCCCGGTTCGGGCATATCGGCAATGGCTTCGTCGGTTGCAAACATTGCCGAGACCGTAAAACATATGAACGCGCAAATCATAAGCCATGACAAGGTCAATCAGCTTCGTCACGCGCTGTTCTTCCCTGACATGGATACCCTAAAAGCGCATATGGATAAGCATGCGGACATAATGCGTCCCAAATTTGAAAAAGTGCTTGAAATGTTTGATAAAGAGCTTGGCGGCACTGGCATAGCCACATGGACTAAGCCGCTGGGAGGGTATTTCATAAGCTTTGACGGCATGGAGGGCACGGCAAAGAAAATTGTGTCGATGTGTAAGGACGCCGGAATAGTTATGACAGGCGCGGGCGCAACCTACCCATACGGCAAAGACCCGAAGGATTCAAACATAAGAATTGCCCCGTCATTCCCGCCGATGGCCGAGCTTATAGAGGCATGCAAGGTATTTATCATCTGCGTAAAGCTTGTGAGCATAGAAAAGATACTGGAAACAAAATAAAGAAGTGAGGACTGCCCCACTTCTTTTTTTTACTTTCAACCGCAGCAGGAGCCGCCACCGCAGGAGCCGCCGCCTCCGCCGCAATGATGC
>CANRAG010000031.1 GCA_947628515.1 uncultured Clostridia bacterium
TTTGCACGCAGCCCAGCGACTTGTCCTCAAGCGTGGTAATGCCGCCCGCCTTGTTGCCCGGCGAAGGATTTTCATATACCACCTGATTATGACGCATGAAATACTCTTTGAAGTTGTTTATTAAATCCACTACCTTCTTAAAAGTTGCCTCGTCCCTGGCGCGGTTCATAAGTATCGTTTCCGCGCCGAACGCCTCCGGCACCTCCGTAAGAACGGTGCTTGCGCCGTACTCGTTTATCCTGTCCGAAAATCTTCCGATAAGCGGGTTTGCCGTTAGTCCCGAAAATCCGTCAGAACCGCCGCATTTAAGACCGATTACAAGCTCGGAAATATCGCAGTCGCATCTTTCTTCTTTTGCCGCCCGCTCCGCCAGTCCGCCGATAATGCGAAGCGCGTCCTCTATCTCATCGTCGCTCTCCTGCGCGATCAAGAACTTTACACGCTCGTCGTCCCATTCCTTAAGCGTCTCTTTAAATGCCGGAATATTGTTATTCTCACAGCCTAAGCCGAACACGAGCACACCCGACGCGTTCGGATGATTTATAAGCCCCTTTAATATATTCTGCGTCGTTGCATGGTCGTCGCCCAGCTGCGAGCAGCCGAACGGATGAACAAAGGTATATATTCCGTCGCAAAGGTGTCCGTATTTCTCATTGGCAAGCTTTGCAATTCTCTCCGCGGCTCTGTTAACACAGCCCACTGTGTTTATTATCCAAATCTCGTTCCGTATTCCCACGCTGCCGTTCTTCCGCCTGTAGCCCTTGAATGTGCCGTGTTTGCGCTTTGGCGCTTCTATCTTTACCGGCTCGTATTTATACTCCAAAAGCCCGGAAAGGTTTGTCTTGATATTATGCGTGTGAACATGCTCGCCTTCTTTTATATCCTCGGTCGCATGTCCTATCGCGTAGCCGTATTTTATTATATTCTCACCCTTTTTAATGTCGCAAAGCGCAAGCTTATGCCCGCATTTCTCGCCTTCAAGCATAACGGCCACATTGTCATTTCTATGTATTTTAAGTGTTCGCATTATGATATTACCCTTTTCATCGCGGCTCTCGTGCCATTAGCTTCTATATCTGCCACATATGCCGAAACCGTCGGTTCCATAAAAGAAAGATCAGTATCCCACAGGCTTGTGTTTGCAAGTATCTCCGCCACGCTCGCCTTCTTCATAAACTGCATTACGTCCGCGTCGTCATTTGCCTCCTCGCCTCTGTAGAACTCTATAAGCGCCGCGAGACCGAAGGTCAGAACCTCCGGCAGCTTGCCGAACTGCTCATTGTATTCAAGAAGCGACGGAAGAACTCTTACCTTGTACTTTGAAACCGAATTCAGCGCAATGCTTAAAAGCAGATGCTTTATGAACGGATTTTTAAACCGCTCGATAACGGCGTTTGCAAAGTATTCAAGCTCATCCTTTGGAAGGTCGAGCACCGGTATTATTTCCTCGAAAAGTCCCTTGTTTATATATGCCATAAAGTCAGCGTCATTCATCATCTCGCCCACCGACTCAAGCCCCGCGAGTCTCGCGGCAAGCACGCTCATGGTATGCGCGCCGTTTAAAATTCTTACCTTTCGCTTTTTGTACGGTGTAACGTCATCGGTCCATACAACATTTATGCCTATATCCGTAAACGGCAGCTCCTTAGCTAAGCTCTTATCGCCCTCTATTACCCAAAGGTGGAATATCTCCGCTGTGTTTATTACATTGTCAAGATGTCCGTACTCCTCCTCCATCTGCTTTGCCGTATCGCGCGGATATCCGGTAACTATTCTGTCAACAAGCGTGCTTGTGAAACAGTTTTCTTCGTTAACCCACTTTATGAACTCATCGCCGTAGCCAAAGTCAGCGGCATACTTTAATATACACTCCTTAAGCACGGCGCCGTTCTTGTCTATAAGCTCGCACGGCAGCAGCACAAAACCGGGAAGTCCCGCGTCAAAGCGTTTCTTCAAAAACATCGTAAGCCTGCCGGGGAATGTGTTATTTGCAAAATCGTCCGCTCTCTGGCCGGGCTTGTACTCTATTCCCGCTTCCGTTGTGTTGGATACTATGTATCTCAAATCCGGATTGAGGGCGCACTCAAAGAATTTATCCGTATCGGTATACGGGTTTATTCCCCTTGTGATACACTCTACAACCCTTGTCTCCTCCACTCTCTTTCCGTCTGTAAGACCGCGAAGATATAAATCATACAAACCGTCCTGCTCGTTTAAAAAATCCACCACAGGCCCCGCGTTAATGGGCTGAACCACAACAACGCCGAAATCTCCGCCGTTTTCCTTATTCAATCTGTCAAACATCCAGTCAACGAAACCGCGCAGGAAGTTGCCCTCGCCAAACTGTAATACCCTTTCCGTGAGCCTGCACGGTTCTGTTCTATGTAATCTTTCCATTTCATTTCTCTCCTTTACTCTATATGATTGATTGCGCACCTTTCGCAAACTCTAAACGTATCAGAACCCGAAGTATGCCTTCGCGTTGTAATACGATATATCCTCAACTATTCTGCCGAGCGTATTATAATCCTGCGGGAACTCGCCGTTCTCCACCCATGTGCCCAAAAGGTTACACATGATTCTTCTGAAATACTCGTGTCTTGTATATGAGAGGAAGCTTCGCGAATCGGTAAGCATGCCTACGAACTTACAAAGCGCGCCGAGGTTTCCGAGCGCCTTCATCTGCTCCGTCATTCCGTCGCGCTGGTCGTTAAACCACCAGCCCGATCCGAACTGGATTTTTCCCGGGCACTCACTCGACTGGAAGTTGCCGAGCATCGTTCCGAGCACATAGTTATCCTTTGGATTAAGCGTATAGAGGATTGTCCTGGGCAGCTCGTTTCTCTCGTTCATGGAGTTTAACATCTTTGAAAGCCCCTCCGCTATATTGTAGTCATTTATTGAGTCAAAGCCCGTGTCCGCGCCGAGCTTTTTATACATGCTTCCGTTGTTGTTTCTCAACGCGCCCATATGCAGCTGCATTGCCCAGCCAAGCTCATGATACTTTGCCGCGAGCCTTTGCAAAAGCTTCAGCTTGTATCCTTCGGCCTCATCAAACGTAACGGCGCCGCCCTCTGCCGCTCTGCGGTAGATTTCGTTCACCTCATCATCCGTCATTTCCTTGTACGGCGCGCCGTCCAGCGCATGGTCAGATACCCTGCACCCGTTGGCGTTAAAGAAATCCATCCTTTCATACAGCGCGTTTACGAGGTCATTAAAGTCGGGAAGCGCTCTGCCCACCACGTCGGAAAGTCTTTTTATGTACGGCGCAAAGGTTTCCTTATCTATGTTTAAGGCAAAGTCGGGACGGAACGCGGGACGGACGCTCGCCTTTATGTGTCCCTTCTCCTTTATAGCCATATGGTATTCAAGGCTGTCTGCCGGATCGTCCGTTGTGCAGATAACCTCGACATTTGAGCTGTTAATAAGCTTTGACGGGCTCATTTTCGTTTCACTTATCACCCTGTTGGCCTCGTCCCATATCTTCTCGGCGGTTTCTGATGTTACAATATCATTTATGCCGAAATATCTCTGTAATTCAAGATGCGTCCAGTGATAAAGAGGGTTGCCTATCGCATACTGCAGCACGCCGCAAAACGCGAGAAATTTATCCTTGTCCGGAGCGTCGCCCGCCATGTACTTCTCGTCAAGTCCGCATGAACGCATATACCGCCACTTGTAATGGTCGCCGCCGAGGAATATCTGCGTTATATTCTCAAACGGCTCGTCGTCAAGCATCTGCTTTGGCGAAAGATGGCAGTGGTAGTCGATAATCGGCAGCTTTGCGCTGTATTCGTGATAGAGCTTCTTCGCTGTTTCGTTCGTAAGCATGAAGTCCTTGTCCATAAATGGTTTCATGGTATGCATCTCCTTTTTGAACATAATTTGTTATTATATATTATATTACTTTTATACATGTATTTCAAGACTGTTTTTTGCATATTTGTACAGATTATTTACTGTTAAAGTAAATATTTCCGGCAGCAAAAACCGCAATTTTGTTTTACGGTTCTTTAAATGAAATTTTATTCATAAAAAATTCATAAAAATTCAGAAAACTATTGAATTGCCGGCATATTTATGCTATAATTATTTCAGTACAAATTTCATAAAGGAAGTGTTTTAATGAATATATTGCAAAGCATTTCAAACGGTCTTTACGCCACATTCGTCAAGGACGGCAGATGGGAATGGTTTTTAAGCGGTCTGGGATACACCCTTCTTATATCGCTTGCTGCCGTGCTGCTCGGTCTTATTATAGGCATTCTTGCCGCCTTGGGTAAGCTGTCGCGCATAAAGCCGCTAAAATGGATTGCCAGTCTTTATGTGGATGTAATAAGAGGAACGCCTACGATGGTTCAGCTTCTTATTATATATTTTATCATCTTTGCGCATGTAAATCTTTCGCCATGGATTGTCGGCGCGCTCGGATTTGCCATTAACAGCGGCGCGTACATAGCCGAAATCGTAAGAGGCGGCATTCTTTCCATTGATAAAGGTCAGACGGAAGCGGGACGCTCCCTCGGTCTTTCACAGGCGCAGACAATGATGTTTATCATCATGCCGCAGACGATGAAGAACATACTCCCCGCATTGGCGAATGAGTTCATTGTTCTTATAAAGGAAACAGCCGTTATCGGTATGATTTCAAACATCGACCTGCTCGGCGCGGCCAAAAAGGTTCAGGGACGCACATATGACTATCTGTATCCGCTTTTGGGCGCGGCCGTTATCTACTACGTTGTCATAAAGATACTCTCAACATGTCTCAACCGTGTTGAGGCGAGAATGAGAAAAGCCGACGAGAGATAAGGAGGGCGCATAATGATTTATATTAATAACCTGTATAAAAGCTTTAAAAACGGCGAATTGAAAATCCTTAAGGGTATAACCGAAACAATAGAAACGGGTGAAAAGGTTGTTTTAATAGGCCCGTCGGGAAGCGGCAAATCAACCCTGCTTAGATGCATAAATCTGCTGGAGGTTCCCGATTCGGGAAGTATAGTTATAGACGGTACCGATATTACCGCGCCGAAAACGGACATAAACAAGGTACGGGAAAATCTCGGAATGGTGTTCCAGCACTTTAATCTCTTTCCTCACCTCAGTATTATGGAAAATATTACGCTCGCGCCGATAAAGGTCAAAAAGCAGCCCAAGGAACAGGCACAGCAAAGGGCGCTTGAACTTTTAAAACGCGTGGGGCTCGAGGACAAGGCCGACAGCTACCCCATACAGCTCTCAGGCGGTCAGAAGCAGAGAATAGCCATCGCCCGCGCACTTGCTATGGACCCGAAGATAATGCTCTTTGACGAGCCTACCTCCGCGCTCGATCCCGAAATGGTTGGCGAGGTTTTAGAGGTCATGAAGGAGCTTGCGCAATATGGCATGACAATGGTTGTTGTCACCCACGAAATGGGCTTTGCGCGGGAGGTCGCGGACCGGGTATGGTTCATGGACGACGGAAACATACAGGAGCAGGGCACGCCCGAAGCGGTATTTGAGCATCCTAAAAATGAACGTACACAGCTGTTTTTGAGCAAGATTTTATGATACATACGATATATGGCGTACATCGCTTTATATAATTTTATTTGGAGGTTTAAAACTATGAAGAAATTAACAAAGGCAATGGCGGCGCTTGCGGCCGCTGCTCTCAGTCTCGGTGCGCTTGCGGGCTGCGGAAGCAAAAACGACGACACGCTCGTAATGGGCACAAACGCGGCTTTCCCGCCGTTTGAATACACAACCACGAATGGTATTGTGGGCGAATTTGACGGTATCGACGTTGCAATCGCTCAGAAAATCGCCGAGAAAGCGGGCAAGACGCTCGAAATTTCCGATATGGAATTTGACGGGCTTATAGCGGCAGTTTCAACGGGTAAGGTTGATATGGCGGTAGCCGGAATGACCGTAAACGAGGAAAGACTAAAGGAGGTCGATTTCTCCGACCCGTACTACGCGGCTACGCAGGTTATCATTGTAGCGGAAGATAACAATGACATAACGTGCGCCGATGACCTTAAAAACGGCAAGAAGGTCGGCGTGGTATTAAGCTACACCGGCGACACCATTGTAACGGATACAATAAAGGTTGACGAGGCAAATATCCAAAGAGCAAACCGCGCGCTCGACATTGTTCAGGACGTTAAAAACGGTAAGCTTGACGCTGTGGTCGTTGACTCATACACAGGCATCGCGCTTGCGGAAAAGAACGGACTTAAGGTTATAGAGGATCCGGACGTGTTTGACACGGAAGAATACGCAATCGCGGTTAGGAAGGGAAATAAGGAGCTTCTTGACACCATAAACGCCACGCTTAAGGAAATGAAGGACGCGGGTGAAATAGATAAGCTCACAGAAAAATACGGCGACGTTACCGAATAAATCCTACATAAAGAACGCGGCTCGCTCCGCGTTCTTTTAACTGTGAACTTGCACAAAGAAATCAAACGGCATATCATATGATTTTACCATTTTGCATATTGACTTTTATAAAAAAAGTGATATAATGAATACATAATTTAATTTTAAAAATGCGGATTTAAGACAAGGGTGTTTTATATTGAGAAAAATATAAAACACCCTTTTTTAGTAAATTCGCAAAAGTTAGCTTAGGCTAAGATTTTCATTCAGGAGGTATATAATTATGATGGAAAACGGAGATGTATCAAAAATCTTTGGCGAAAACGTGTTCAATCTCCCTACCATGAAAGCGCGTTTACCGAAGCATATCTACAGTTCGCTCGTAAAAACAATAAGCGAGGGCTCAAGGCTCGATGAAGATGTGGCGGAGGTTGTTGCGAACGCAATGAAGGACTGGGCGATAGAAAAAGGGTGCACGCATTACACTCACTGGTTCCAGCCTATGACAGGACTTACAGCCGAGAAGCATGATTCCTTTATCCAGCCCACGGATGACAAAACCGTTATAATGGAATTTTCGGGCAAGGAGCTTGTTATGGGCGAGCCGGACGCGTCATCCTTCCCTTCGGGCGGATTGAGAGCCACATTTGAGGCACGCGGCTATACAGCATGGGATCCGACGTCATTCGCGTTCATTAAAGGACACTCGCTATACATACCGACATCATTTGTATCATACACAGGCGAGGTTCTCGATAAAAAGACTCCGCTTCTTCGCTCAGAAGCGGCAATCGACAAGGCGGCTAAGCGCGTGCTCGCGCTGTTCGGCAAAACTCCAAAGAGAGTTGTTGCATACGTTGGCCCCGAACAGGAATATTTTCTGGTTGACAAAAAGCTCAGAAACCAAAGGAAGGATCTTCTCCTGACCGGCAGAACTCTGTTCGGCGCAAAGCCCGCCAAAGGTCAGGAAATGGATGACCACTACTTCGGTCAGATTAAGGAAAGAGTCGCAAACTTCATGAAGGAGGTTGACGAGGAGCTTTGGAAGCTCGGCGTGCTCGCCAAGACAAAGCATAACGAGGTCGCTCCGGCACAGCATGAGATTGCGCCCGTATTCTCGACGACAAATATTTCAAACGACAACAACCAGCTGACAATGGAAGTGCTAAAGACAGTCGCCGACCATCACGGTCTGTACTGCCTGCTCCACGAGAAGCCGTATGAGGGCATTAACGGTTCGGGTAAGCATAACAACTGGTCGATAGGCACATCCGACGGCGAGCTGCTCTTAAGGCCGGGCAGAAAGCCGGAGCAGAACGTTCAGTTCCTCATATTCCTTGCCGCTGTTATAAAGGCAGTTGACGATTACGCCGATATTTTAAGAGTGTCCGTCGCCACAGCCGGCAACGACCACAGACTCGGCGCGAACGAGGCTCCGCCGGCTATTATTTCAATCTATCTCGGCGATCAGCTTGCGGCGGTTGTAGACCAGCTAAAGGCCGGTCACGGCGTAAAATATGACGCGGGTAAGCTTATTGAAACCGGCGTTGAGGCGCTGCCTGACATACACAAGGACACAACGGACAGAAACAGAACATCGCCGTTCGCGTTCACAGGCAACCGTTTCGAATTCCGCGCTCCGGGTTCGAGACAGTCAATCGGCGGTATCAATATCGTTATTAACACAATCGTTGCGGAGTCGCTTACGGAAATAGCGGAGCAGCTTGAAGGCGCTGAAAACATTCCAAAGGCGGCGCTCGAGCTTGCTATAGACATCTTCAAGAAGCATGACAGAGTTATATTTAACGGCAACGGTTACAGTGACGAATGGATTGCGGAAGCGGAGAGACGAGGTCTGCCAAACCTCAAAACAACACCTGACGCAATGCCGCATTTCAAGACCAAGAAGTCCATTGACCTCTTTGAAAAGCAGGGCGTATTCACCGAGCTTGAAGTTGAGACAAGAGCGGAAATTATGATGGAGGACTATAACAACACGCTCCATTTCGAAATGCTCACAATGCTTGAAATGGCTAAGCAGGAAATCCTTCCGGCGTGTCTTAAGTACACAAAGTTCGTAACGGACGATCTCGCGTCAAAGAAAAACCTCGGTCTTGACGCTCCAAAGGAAATGGAAAAAGCGCAGAAACTCACCGCTCTTACCGAGGATCTTATGTGTAAGATTGACGCTCTCGAAGCGGCTACGGAAGTTCCCGATGTTGACGCCTTTGCCGTAGGTATGTACTATAAGGATAAGGTGATTCCGGCAATGGAAGCGCTGCGAAAGACCGCGGATGAGTTGGAGGGGATTGTATCCAAGGATTATTGGCCGTTCCCGACATATACCGAGCTTCTTTATCTCGTATAACATAGCGCATATGTCACCCTATATAGGCTGAGAATTGTTAATTTTAAAATATGGCATCCATAGTAAACGCAGCATGTATAGTAAAAGGCCGCCCGTCTATGCTGACGGACGGCTTTTTGCCGCGTCTTATCTCACGAGCCTTAATGAAAAGCCCAGGTAGTCAGAGGACACCAAACGGTATTCTATGCCGTCCACCGTGTCCGGTACACGGTTTGCATGGCTGTAGCTGTGCAAATGCCCGTAATAGCATTTCGTCACTCCGTACTTTTTTAACATATCTGTAAACGCGTTCCCCTCCCCTTCGCGCGACATCGGAGGATAGTGCGTGAATACGCGTATGTTATCGGTTTGGGCTGCCTTTAGAGACAGTTCAAGCCTCCCCACCTCGCGGCTGAAATATTTCATATCCTCTTCCGCAAACGACGGCCATGCCGGATACAGCCAACCGCGTGTGCCGCAGATTGATATACCTTCCGCCGTATACGAATTGTTCTGCAAAAACGAGATACTGTCAAAGCCGTGACGGGCGATAAACTCGTTAAGCTTGCTCATAGTTGTCCACCAATAATCATGATTGCCCTTTATTATTATCTTTTTGCCCGGCAACGCGTGGAGATATGCGAAATCACGTTCCGCCTGCTCTATATATGTCGCCCATGAAAAATCTCCGGGGATTACCACGGTATCTCCCTCCCGCACGACCGCCCGCCAATTGCTCGCGATGCGGTCAACGTAATTATCCCAATTGCTTCCAAACTTGTTCATCGGCTTATCAATGCCGAGCGGCAAGTGTAAATCTCCTATTGTAAATATCGGCATCCCGCGCCTCCTCCCTTTTAAAAAAGCCGCCTCAGGGCGGCTTTTTATCTGTTACCTTATTGCTGGAACATTTATTATCTGTGTTATTTCAGGCTCGCCGTTTATGAGCGGAGCTATCATGGTAAGAAATATCTTAAAATGCGGCATATTATTGTGCTTATCAATAGCGACGTCGTTGAGCCATTCTTCAATAAAGGTAAATTTCGCGTTGTCATATCTTTCTCTGAATACCTTATACGAAAGATTTCCGTTTTCCTTGCGCGTATTACGTGTGCAATCCGCCGCAAGCCGTATGAATTTGTCAACGCAGTCGGGCTTTACATCAAACCGTGCCACTATTGTTATCATTTCCGTCGCTCCCCTCTTAATTTCTACGATAATTATACCATATTAATATTTGTTTGTCAATAATTTTCCTTGACAAAACCCACAACATATGGTATACTGCCTATAGCAAATCAAAAGGGGCGCACCACCTTGGGTACGGGTTCTTTTGATTTTTTATTTTTATGGATTATTCTGGAAAGGCGTGATATGATGATAAAGGTAAACGGTGAAAACCGCGAGGACTTTGACGGCAAAACTCTGTCGGAGCTGCTTTGCGGGCTTGGATATAAAACATCGTATATCGCGGTCGAAATGAACGGCGATATAGTAAAAAAAGACAGCTACAGCACCGTCGTGCTAAATGACGGAGACAGCTTAGAGGTCGTAAATTTTGTCGGAGGGGGTTGATTTTATGACGCCTTCATACGAAGAATTTGAGCGGGTTATGACAGAACGGCACACCCGTCCGGTGTATGATAAACTTAAATCGGCGCGTGTCGCCATAGCCGGGCTCGGCGGCCTTGGCTCAAACATCGCCGTGTCTCTTACCCGCGCGGGTGTGGGCGAACTGATGCTCGTCGATTTTGACAGGGTTGATTTGAGCAATCTTAACCGTCAGCAGTATGAGATTTCGGATTTGGGAAGGTACAAGACCGACGCGCTTTCAGAAAAATTGACGCGAATTAACCCTTACATTACGCTAACCCGCAAAACCGTAAAGGTTACGGCGGAGAACGCCGTCGGGATATTCGGCGGATTTGGTATTGTTTGCGAGGCGTTCGACCGCGCGGATATGAAAGCGATGCTTATAAACACATTGCTCTGCGAATGCCGCGATACAATAATAGTATCCGGCTCCGGCATGGCGGGCTATCTCAGCTCGAACACAATAAAAACAAAACGCGCGCTGGACCGCCTTTACATATGCGGCGATACCGTAACCGACAGCGCGGATGTGAACGGGCTCATGGCGCCGCGCGTTGCGATATGCGCAAATCATGAGGCAAATATGATTATCAGACTGATATTAGGAGAGAAGGAAGTATAAATGAAAGACACATTTAAATTAGGAAACCACGAATTCACGTCTCGTTTTATTCTCGGATCGGGCAAATACTCGCTCGACCTCATAAAGGCGGCGGTCGAGAACGCGGGCGCACAGATTATAACGCTCGCGCTGCGCCGCGCGACAACGGGCAATGTCGCGAATATTCTTGACTACATACCAAAGGGCGTTACTCTGCTGCCAAACACATCCGGCGCGAGAAATGCCGAAGAGGCCGCGCGGATTGCGCGTCTTGCGAGAGAGGTGGGATGCGGCGACTTCATAAAGATTGAGTGCATAAGGGACTCAAAATATCTTCTGCCGGATAACTACGAAACCGCAAAGGCAACGGAAATCCTGGCAAAAGAGGGCTTTGTCGTAATGCCGTATATGTATCCCGACCTTAACGCGGCTCGCGACATGGCAAACGCCGGCGCCGCCTGCATTATGCCGCTCGGCGCACCCATAGGCACAAACAAGGGACTTGCTACAAAGGAATTTATAAGGATACTTATAGATGAAATCGACCTGCCCGTAATCGTTGACGCGGGCATAGGCAAACCGTCACAGGCATGCGAAGCAATGGAAATGGGCGCGGCGGCGGTTATGGCAAACACCGCCATAGCCACAGCGGGCGATGTTCCGGCAATGGCGGAAGCGTTCAAATACGCAATCGCGGCGGGACGCGCGGCATACCTCGCGGGCACGGGGCGCGTGCTCGAAACGGGCGCGGCGGCATCGTCGCCGCTCACGGGCTTTCTCGCCGATTAAGGAGGTTGCGACATGGAAGAAATCAAAGAGCTTGACCCGAAAAACAGGATTGACCATATGACCTATCTGCCGGATATGGAGATTATAAACTCAGACCTTGATAAACGAGTCGTTGCGGCAATGAACGAATACGACTATACTCTTTTTACCGCAAACGATGTGCTTGCGGCGCTCGAAAAGGACGTGCTGTCTCCGCGCGATTTCCAGGCTCTGCTCTCGCCCGCCGCCGAACCGCTGCTTGAACAGATTGCGCGGCGCGCGCAGCGGGAAACACGAAAGCATTTCGGCAACTCAGTAATGATGTTCACTCCGGTATATATTGCGAACTACTGCGAGAACTTCTGTATCTACTGCGGCTTCAACCGCCATAATAAGATACGCAGAGCAAAGCTGAGCTTTGAGGAAATGGAAAGAGAGTTTGAGGCCATTGCGAAAACGGGCTTGCAGGAGGTGCTTATTCTCACGGGCGAAAGCCGCAAGGGTTCGGATGTTAAGTATATAGGCGAAGCGTGCAAGCTTGCGCGAAAATACTTCAAGGTTATAGGGCTTGAGGTCTATCCAATGAACTCTGGCGAATACAAATACCTCCACGAATGTGGAGCGGATTATGTTACGGTATTCCAGGAAACCTATAACAGCGACAAATACGAAACCCTCCACCTCGCCGGGCACAAGCGCATATGGCCGTACCGCTTCAACGCGCAGGAACGCGCGATACTCGGCGGAATGCGAGGCGTGGGCTTCGCCGCGCTCTTAGGACTTGACGATTTCAGAAAGGACGGGTTTGCTACGGGCTACCACGCGTATCTCTTGCAGCAGAAGTACCCGCACGCGGAAATTGCCATATCCTGTCCGAGACTCAGACCGATTATAAATAACGATAAGATAAATCCGAAGGACGTGCACGAGCGCCAGCTGTTACAGGTGATATGCGCTTACAGACTGTTTTTGCCGTTCGCAAGCATAACCATTTCCACACGTGAAAGCAATACGTTCAGAAAGCATGTTATATCAATCGCGGCGACAAAGATTTCCGCCGGAGTGTCCACCGGAATAGGCGGTCACATCGAGGGCGAGGAGGCAAAGGGCGACGCGCAGTTTGAGATTAACGATAACGCGTCGGTTGACTATGTTTACAGGGAAATAGAGGAAATGGGTATGCAGCCGGTTATGAGTGATTATATATATGTATAATAAACTGATTTGTATTTCAAACCGCGCGCTGTGCGGCGCGGATTTCATAAAGCGTATCAAAGACATTACCGACGCGGGTATTCCCGTTATTTTACGCGAGAAAAACCTTACCGAGCGTGAATATTATAAGCTGCTTCGCAACATCGACCGCGAGAATATAATCGCGCACAGCTTTGTCGGCGCGGCGCGAAGCTTCGGATGCTCGAAAATACATCTGCCGCTGCCGCTGCTTGAAACAGCGGATATTTCGGGCTTCTCGGAGGTGGGCGCCTCAACTCATTCCGCGCGGGACGCAATCCGCGCGCGGGAGCTTGGCGCGACATATATAACGGCGGGGCACGTGTTTGCCACCGACTGCAAAAAAGGACTTGCCCCGCGCGGAACAGGGCTTCTTACTGATATAAAAAACGAGGTGGATATTCCGGTATACGCCTTGGGTGGCATATCATCCGAAAACGCGCAAAAAGCGTTAACCGCCGGCGCGGACGGCGTCTGCGTTATGTCGGGCTTTATGAAATGCTCGGATTTATCTGAATATATTGAAGGGTACAGGCATATATTAGGATGAATATTGATATTCTAAGGAGTCTGTGCTATGAAAAAACTATTTTCTGCCGCGCTCGTCGCGGCTTTTTTAACCTTCCCGACGTCATGCGGCATAAGCGATTTTATGCCATCCAAACCGGAGCCCGATGAAGTTAAGCAGGAATACACACCCATAACCGGAGATTCGGAAATCGCCGAGGACGCCGCGCTCAAATGGGCGAAGGCGCATAACTGTTCGGCTCTGTTTGCCGACCTCGCGCAGTATTACTGGAAATACGGCAACGTCACAGGTATCCGTCCGGAGGTCATGTACGCTCAGGCCGCGCTCGAAACCGCGTACGGCCACTTCGGCGGGAGAGTTTTGCCGGAAATGAATAACTTCGCCGGAATAAAGCGTGTTGACGCCGTGGGCGACGCAACGGAGGAACACGAAACCTTCCCCACCCGCGACGACGGCGTTCGCGCACACTATAACCATATGTGCGCCTATGTGGGTTTCGATACTGTAGGTATACCCCATGACAGATACTATCTCGTGCTTTCAACCGACTGGGCAGGCACGGTAAAATACGTGGAGGAGCTTGGCGGCAAATGGTGTCCCGACACTGAATACGGGAATAAAATTGTAAACACATTCCTTGCGGATATGTATAGTTACAAATAAGACCGGCTGCTTTTGCGGTATTCGCTTGGGCTTACTCCATGCGCGGCTCGAAAGCATTTACTGAAATATAGCGCGTCTTTATAGCCTATCGCCGCCGCAATCTCGCCTATGCTCATAAGCGTGGACTTAAGCAAGCGGCAGGCAACGCTCATTCGAAACCGCGTATGATACTGCTGCATTGTTATACCGCGCTCCCGCTTATAGACGGCCGCCATATGCTTATAGCTAAGAAAAAATTCGCTCTCAAGCGCCGAAGCCGAAAACGGCGCGGAATAATTCTCGCGGAGATACGCGCTGATTTGCTCCGCAAGCGAGTCGGCGCTCTTTTCTTCTGTTTTATAAACCGCTATACGCGCAAGCAACTCATAAAATCGGCTGTTTGCAAAAAGCGGCCGCCGCTCGTCCTCCGACCAGAAAAAGTCAATGTAATTTTTAATAAGCATCTCTATCCCGCCGCCGCGAAGCCCCTTTAGCTTTTTGGGAACGACAAACCCGACTCCCCCTGCATCGCTTGGAGCAATGTCCGCTCTGTAGTGAAAGAAATACCATGTCGTTCCCCTCCGTATCTCCCTCTTTCCGAAATGGCGCAGACCATGCTTAAGAAACAACAGCTCGCCGGGATTTATCTCATAGTCGATACCGTCCTCGGTAACATATATAGCTCCTTCTGTCACGTATATAAGCACGTCATAATCCGACGTTCTGTCCATGTGGTAGAACGGCTCCGCCGCCGCGAGCAGACCGCAGTCTGTTACAACCGGCATGACGGCACTGTTTAAAATTACCTCATTCACGATAATCCTCCATATACTGCCGAATATTATCTATTGTTTTGACTTTATATTAAGATTATAATACATATATAAGGTATTGTCAAGGACTTAGAGAAAGGGATAAATGTATGAAAATAAGACAAATTCTATGCGCCGCGCTCACAGCTGCACTGCTTCCGGTTATTCCGGCGGCGGCAGCGGACGGCATATCAACCGAAAGCGGGCTTGCGTCGGCAATAGCTGTCGGCGGCGAATACGAACTTACAAATGATATTTCGGCGGCAAACGTCGGAATAAACACAACCCCCACCACGGGAAGTATTAAGGGAAACGGCCATACCGTAACAAAGAGCAATTCCAAATGGAACGACGCCGTTCTTTATCAAAACTGCGGCGGAAACTGGAAATTCTCGGACATGACAATCGACGGCAACAAGGCAGTCGGAGTTTTTACCGACGCGGCGCTGTGGTATATGGCGGGGATGGTCACATTTGACAATGTGACCATCCGCAATTTCCGCACAAGCTCCGCTGTGCGCTATGCAATAAATTGTAACGGAACTGCGGACATGACGTTACATAATGTAATATTTAAAGACAATGAAAACGCCTCTGCCGCGATACAACAGCCGGATGTGTATATTGACGGCGGCACGCTCCGTCTGTCGGGCGATACCGCAGCGCATATATATTACGTCGGCGGCACGCTCGACACGTCAAGACTTACAAAGGACTGCGATATTCAAATCACGGCCGACACGCCCGAAAACTATGCGAAGCTCTCCGCCATAACCGCGCCAAACGCGGCTGTAAAGGCGGTAAAGGACCCCGAAACCCGAACGGTTACGCTTTCCGCCTCCGGCAAGGTGTGGTCGCTTACAGCCGAAAAGTCAAAGGCAAGTCCTGACGAGAAAATATCGGTATCCGCCACGGCGGCATCGTATGATGAAAACTCCGGACCGCTGCGCATCTATGCCGCCGCGTATGACGGCGAGGGCAGACTTATATCCGTATCCGTTTCCGGCGCGCTTACTGTCGGTAAAAACGACAGCGTAACCTATACCTGCGACCTCAATGCCACCGACAGCGATACGATAGCCGTATATCTGTGGGACGCGGAAAATATGAAGCCTATAGACCAAAAGCAAAACGTCACAAAGATAATCGAGGATAATATCATACTTAGCTATGACTTTGAAAATCCTCAGGATACGGCGGAGCTTTTAAAGGGTGGCGCGGCTGTGGTATCCGGCAAAGGCATTTCCGGCAACGGGCTTTCGCTCAACGGGACGGACGCGTATATGCAGCTGCCGAACGGAATAATGACGGATACCATGACAATTACCGCATGGATAAAAACCGACGAGGTAAAAAGCTGGTCGCGTTTCTTCGATTTCGGAACGGATACCTCAAACAACTTTTTCTATTCGCCATCGGGCGGGCGTGTGGAGTCGGTTGTATCCGGCAAAGCCGACATGCTGAATTTAACCCCGTTTACCAATACGGGAATGTGGGAGCACTACGCGGTGACAAGAACGGCAAACCATGTTGCGGTATACCGAAACGGTGAATTGATAGCGGACGGCGAGTGCAAGAACGCTGTTACGGGCATTGCGGAAAACACAAACTACATAGGGAAATCACATTGGCCGACGGACGCATACTTCCACGGAGTAATCGATGAAATAAAAATATATAACAAAATTCTTTCGGCGGAGGAAATTTCAGAAATGTATAAAAATTACTCGGACATTCTTTCGGATACCGCCGCGTATAAGGACTATGCCGCGCTTGATTTCGGCACTACCGAATTGTCCGGCGGCGCAAAGCTTCCGACAAAGGGTGACTGCGGAAGTGATATAACATGGAGCTGTACGGACCAAAGCGTTATAATCAACGGCGCAATATCGGCTCCCGCCGCGGGCGAGACCGACAAGTCCGTAACGCTTACTGCAACGGTTACAACCGGGGACGCAAGCTACACAAAGAGCTTTGACGTTACAATCCTTGCCGCGCCAGAAATCACAGGGCTTTCAGACTACTCGATGAGCGACGTCCTGATGCGTGACGATTATCTTATAAACGCCAATGAAAAAATGACGGCGTATCTAAAGAAATTTGATGTGGATACAAGCGTGAACGGGTTCAGGCGCACCCTCGGCAAACAGACAAGCAACGTAACCTACGGCGGCTGGGAAACAAGCCTTATTGCGGGGCACGGAATAGGCCACATGGTATCGGCGCTCGCGCAGGATTACAAATATTCAACCGCCGGTTCGGCAGACGCCGACATTCTCGCGCTGTCAAACGCTATGATTGACGCGCTGTATGAGGCGCAGGCGCATGAGGACATGACCGTGGACGGCCGCTCGATTAAAAAGGGCTACCTCTTTGCGACAACAAACGCGTGGCGCGGCGGGAAAGTCGTTACCGGCGAGGAACAGTTTGACAATGTTGAAGCCAACAGGACAAACATAACCACTCAGGCATGGGTTCCGTGGTATACAATGCACAAGATACTTGCCGGACTTGTGGACACCTATAAGCTTACGGGCAACGAAAAGGCTCTTGCTATGGCAAGCGAGCTTGGCGACTGGGTATATAACCGCGTAAGTAAGTACGACAGCGCAATGCAGGCGCGCGTGCTAAATATCGAGTACGGAGGCATGAATGATATTCTGTACGAGCTGTACAAAATAACGGGCAATATCAATCACGCAAAGGCGGCGCATATGTTTGATGAAACCGTTGCCGTAACAGGCGGTGCGGACTCGCTGTTTGACAGCATATATAACGGCAATGACGTTCTTGCAAACAAGCATGCCAATACCACTATACCCAAGATTATGGGCGCGCTTAACCGCTACATTACAGAAGAGCAGACCGGACTCACGCCGGAAATGCTCGGCGACAGTCACGATAAGAATTACTATCTCACGGTCGCCGAAAATTTCTTTGACATGGTCGTAAATGACCATACATACGTAACCGGCGGCACGGGACAGGATGAGCACTTCAGAGCCGCGGGCGCGAATAACGCGTTCCGCGACAACGTGAACTGCGAAACCTGCGCGGCGTACAATATGCTCAAAATCGCGCGGGAGCTTTATAAAATAACGGGTGATAAGAAATACGCCGACTACTACGAGAACACCTTCCTCAACTCAATCGTGGCAAGTCAGAACCCCGAAACCGGCATGACCATGTACTTCCAGCCGATGGCTACAGGATATTTCAAGGTATACTCGACAGAGTTTGACGATTTCTGGTGCTGTACCGCGTCGGGCATGGAGAACTTCACAAAGCTCACCGACAGTATATATTATAAGGGTGATGGACGAATTGTGGTAAATCAGTATATTTCATCCACTCTTACCGACAGGTATAACAATATCATCCTCACGCAGAGCGGCAATGTAGCCGGCGGAAACGATACCGTTACATTCACTGTATCACCGCTTAGCACAGACGCGCAGAACGCCGCGATAACGCTTAGAATACCGGAGTGGACGGCGGCAAAGCCCACGGTAAAGGTTAACGGAGAGTCTATAGACTTTAAGAAATCCGCGGGATATGTAACTATAGACCGCGCATGGTGCGCGGGCGATACAATAGAACTTATATTGCCAATGGAAATCCGCGTATACTCGCTTGCGGACAGCGCGTCGGCGGCAAGCTTCAAGTACGGCCCCACGGTGCTAAGCGTCGGCTGGACCGACGGCGATACTGCCGAACAGTCACACGGTATGGCTGTGAGGAAGCCAAAGAACAAAGCGAGCGTGAACGAATACGTTACGGTTACGGACGGAACGCGGGAGGACTGGCTTAATAATATAAATGATAATATGGTAAAAACCGACGGTAAGCTTGAATTTACCATGCTAAATACCGACCGGGCGCTTATGTTTACTCCGCATTATTCAAAGTACAATGAACGCTACGGTATTTACTGGTACATCATAGACAATGAAAGCGACAAGGAAACCGAAGATGAAAAGTACGTCACTATAGACTCAATCGAGCTTGCCCACGACCAGCAGGAGAACGGGCACAGCTATGCGCAGGAAGGCTCAACAGGGCACGAGGCTTCGGGGACAATGCCGAACTATCGTGAGATTTCATCGGGCGGCTATGCGGCATACGATATGGCTGTTGAGAAGGGAGCGGAAAACTATCTAAGCGTG
Organism: uncultured Clostridia bacterium; assembly: GCA_947628515.1. GTDB lineage: Bacteria > Bacillota > Clostridia > UBA1381 > UBA1381 > Ornithomonoglobus. The sequence goes on from CANRAG010000031.1 coordinate 19,058, forward strand.
ACATATTACGCGGGCGACGCCGGTAAGAAAATGAGCATATACGCGGGCGATACAAAGCTTGCCGACGTCACAGCCTCCGGCAGTGATGAAACGGTATTGTATAAAATCCCGACGGAAGTGATTGCCGCGGCATTCGTATCGGCCGCGCCGACAATTTCCGGCTCGGACGCGCTGCGAATAACATTCAAAGCTGATCTCGGCACGGACGCGCCGAAGCTGTGCGAAACGGTTAAGATTGTGAAGGAGAAATAAGCCCGCCAAAAAGGATACGGCGCCCCGCCGTATCCTTTTTGGATTGAGCCTTGACAATTATATCTTGTAGGAGTATAATATTTTCAGATTTAATATAGAAAAGAGTATGATGTTAATTGAAATCAAAAGAAATGGATATGCTTAGCGGTTCCCTGTGGAACAAAATTCTTATATTCGCGCTGCCGCTTGCGGCAAGCAGTATATTGCAGCAGCTGTTCAATTCCGCCGATGTAGCGGTTGTGGGACGGTTCGCAGGCTCCCGCGCGCTCGCTGCCGTCGGTAGCAACGGCCCGATTATCAACCTTCTTGTAAATATATTTGTAGGTCTTTCCATAGGCTCCAATGTCGTGATTTCACGCTACATAGGTCAGGGTAACGAGGGGAAGATTTCCCGCGCTGTACATACTTCGATACTTCTCGCAATATTGAGCGGGCTGGTCGTTACCGCAATCGGTGTTTCCATAACAAAGCCGATACTCGCCGCAATGAGTACGCCTTCGGATATTATAGACCTTTCGACCAAATATCTCAGAATATATTTCCTCGGTATGCCGTTCCAGATGGTGTATAATTTCAGCGCGGCGATACTCAGGAGCCGAGGCGACACACGCCGTCCCTTGGTATGCCTTACAATATCGGGCGTTCTGAATGTTATTTTGAATTTGTTTTTCGTTATCGGCCTGCATATGGACGTGGACGGCGTCGCTATTGCAACAGTAATATCACAGGTTGCCAACGCGGGAATGCTTATCTATCTGCTTCTTCGCGAGGACGGCGCGTTGAAGCTCAATATTAAAAAGCTGAGAATAGATACGCGTATACTAAAGGAAATCGCCAAAATCGGCGTACCTTCGGGACTACAGGGCACGGTATTTTCAGCGTCGAACGTATGCATCCAGTCGTCGATGAACAGTCTCGGCTCTATAGTTGTCGCAGCGTCGTCGGCAGCGCTTAATTTTGAGGTCTATGTATACTATATGCTCAACGGCTTTGAGCATGCCGCCGTCACCTTTACGGGGCAAAATTACGGCGCAGGGAACTATAAGCGCTGCAACTCCGTCACATGGCACTGCCTGTGGCTCGGCGCTATATTTACGGGCGGGCTGTCGCTACTGTTCGTGGCGCTGAGCGGTATAGTAATTAAAATATACACCAACGACCCGGCTGTTATGGAATTTGCCCTACAGCGTATGCGGCTCGTACTGTGTTTCCAGGTCATAAACCTGTCGCTTGAAGTGTTCTCCGGCGCAATGCGCGGCATGGGCTATTCGCTAATACCCGCCGTTCTGTCAATGCTCGGCATATGCGGAGTGCGGCTTATATGGGTTTGGACGGTATTCCCCGTAAGCCCGACCTTTACCACGCTTATCGCGGTCTACCCCATAAGCTGGATAGTCACGGCCGTGACGATATGCGCCGCGTATTTCATAGTGCGAAAACGCGCGTACGGCAAATCCCTGCCCGGAAACGCTCTATAGATGACTTTGCGCGTAAACGCTTGACATATCACGCTCGCTGTGGTAAAATAAATTGTAATTAAATTGAGTAACGGAGGCATTTATTATGTATAGTGATATAGTAAAAAAGGGTGTTGAAAAAACACCTCACCGCTCGCTTTTCAAAGCAAGCGGACTTACGGATGAAGAAATCGAGCGCCCGTTAATAGGCGTTGTCTCATCAAAGAATGAAATTGTTCCGGGGCATATTCACCTCGGCCAGATTGCGGACGCCGTAAAGGCGGGCGTAAGAATGGCGGGCGGTACCCCGCTCGAATTCCCCGCAATCGCGGTATGCGACGGTATAGCAATGGGACATAAGGGTATGAAATATTCGCTCGCGTCGCGTGAGCTTATCGCTGATTCAATCGAGGCAATGGCGATTGCCCACGGTCTTGACGCGCTCGTGCTTATTCCGAACTGTGATAAAATCGTTCCGGGTATGGTTATTGCGGCGGCAAGGCTTAACATTCCGGCAATCATCGTTTCGGGCGGCCCCATGCTTTCCATTAACTACAAGGACAAGTTCCGCGACCTGAATACCAACTTTGAGGCTGTTGGCGCGTTCAAGGCGGGCACAATTGACGAAACGGAGCTTAAAAACCTTGAAGAAGCGGCATGCCCTACCTGCGGTTCCTGCTCAGGTATGTTTACCGCAAACTCAATGAACTGCTTAACAGAGGTTTTGGGTATCGCTCTGCCCGGCAACGGCACAATACCGGCGGTTTATTCGGAAAGAATAAGACTTGCCAAGCAGTCCGGTATGAAGATTATGGAGCTTCTTGAAAAGAATATCCGTCCGCGCGATATTATCACGCCGGATTCACTCTATAACGCGCTAAGAGTCGATATGGCGCTCGGCTGTTCGACAAACTCAATGCTGCACCTACCGGCAATCGCCCACGAGGCGGGCTGTCCTATAACGCTCGAATATGCAAACGAAATCAGCGCGGTCACACCGAACCTCTGCCATCTCGCTCCGGCGGGTGAACACCATGTTCAGGACCTTTACGCCGCGGGCGGCGTAACAGCCGTTATGAACGAGCTGTCAAAAGCGGATTTATTAAAGCTTGATACCCTTACCGTTACAGGTAAAACGCAGGGCGAGAACATTGCGGGACATGGCGTTAAGGATTACAACGTTATCCGTCCGCTTGAAAATCCGTACTCGAAAACCGGCGGTATAGCGGTGCTAAAGGGCAACTTAGCTGTTGACGGCTCCGTGGTTAAACGCTCCGCCGTCGCGCCGGAAATGCTCGTGCACAGCGGTCCGGCAAAGGTGTTCGACAGCGAGGACGAGGCAATTGAAGCAATATACGCGGGTAAAATTGTCGCGGGCGACGTAGTGGTTATCCGCTACGAGGGGCCGAAAGGCGGTCCGGGCATGAGAGAGATGCTCTCGCCCACATCCGCAATCTGCGGTATGGGGCTTGACAAGGACGTAGCCCTTATAACCGACGGACGTTTTTCGGGCGCGACAAGGGGCGCGGCAATCGGCCACGTTTCGCCGGAGGCAGTAGAGGGCGGTCCTATCGCATTTATTAAGGACGGCGATATAATTGAAATAGACATAAACAAGAACATTCTTAATGTTAAGGTTTCCGATGAGGAAATGGCGCAGCGCAGGATTGGCTGGAAGCCAAACGAGCCGAAAATCAAGACGGGCTATCTGAACCGTTACAGAAAGCTCGTTTCATCGGGTATGCAGGGCGCAGTAATGCTAAACGATTAATTACATAGGCGAATGCCGTAAACCGACACAACCGGTTTACGGCATTTTTTCATACTATTCTCACTTTATACCTGTCAAGCAGAGTGTTTACCTGAACCAAAAAGCCTATGAACTGCGGCCCCGCCATGAGCTGGCCGAAAAACGGCTTTCCATAATCGAACTCGCCGTTAATAATGTTAAACAGCTTTTCCCTGTCGCACAGGGAAAGTATCGGCGAATTGATGTCCTCAACAATCTCCTTTAATCTCGCCTTCACCGCCGCTTCGTAGAACGGATTATGCGTTTTCGGATACGGGCTCTTTCTCCTAAGTCTTACGTCCTCCGGCAGTATCCCGCGCGCCGCCTCGCGCAGAACATTCTTCGATACATTGTTCCGGTTCTTCATCTCCCACGGGATATTCCATACATATTCCACAATCCTGTGGTCGCAGAACGGCACTCTGACCTCCAAGCCCGACGCCATGCTCATTCTGTCCTTGCGATCAAGCAGATTGGTCATAAACCAGTTTATATTAAGCCACGAAATCTCACGCCGTCTCTTTTCCTCGGCGCAATCTCCCGCATATTCCGGCGTCCGCGCAATAGATTCCTCGTACCGCATACGCGAATATCCGTCAAGGTCGAGCGTGTTTTTAACGCTGTCTATTAAAATGTCCTTACGCATCGACAAATCATAGCACCACGGGAATGCGGGCGTTGCAAACGCGTGCGGATCCCGAAACCACGGATAGCCCCCGAAAATCTCATCCGAGCACTCGCCCGAAAGCACCACCGTATGTTGTTTCTTCACCTCGCGGCAGAAATACAGCAGCGAGGAGTCGCAGTCCGCCATACCGGGCAAATCCTTTGCCACAAGCGCGTCGTCAAGCATTGACACCAGCACATCGTTCGGGCATACTAAATTTGTATGCTCCGTATTAAATTCCTCCACCATACGCGGCACCCATTCGGTATCGCTTGACGGCTGGAATTTTGTTTTATGAAAATATTTGTCATTGTCCTCATAATCAAACGAGTATGTAGCCAGCTTCCTCCCCTGTTTCCCAAATTCGTTTGCCGCAACCGCGGTTATAAAGCTTGAATCAAGTCCGCCGGATAAAAATGTGGCGATTGGCACATCCGAAACGAGCTGACGCTTTATCGCGTCGGTTACAAGGAACCGCACTTTATCTATTGTATCCTCGTAACTGTCGGTATGTTCGCCGCTTTTAAGCTCCCAGTAAGTCCTGCTGTATATACCGTTTCGGCTGATTGTCATATACTGTCCCGGTTTAAGCTCTCTTATTCCCTTAAACACGCCGCATCCCGCAGTTCGCGCCGGACTGATTGCAAACAGCTCGCACAAACCTTCGTTATCGAGCTTCGGCTCTATACCGGGAAATTCAAACAGCGCCTTTACCTCCGAGCCGAAAACAACCTCCTCGCCGGTATTGCACCAGAACAGCGGCTTAACCCCGAATCTGTCACGGCACAGGAATACTCGCTGCCGCATACAGTCATATACCGCAAACGCAAAAATACCGTTAAGCCGTTTCGCGCACTCCGCGCCGTAATGAATATAGCAATACAGCAGCACCTCCGTATCGGAGGTGGTTTCAAATGTGTATCCGTAATCCTCCAGTTCGCTTCGCAGTTCGTCTGTATTATACAGCTCCCCGTTATACGCGATTACAAACTCATATCCCGCAGCCACCCTTTTCATGGGCTGCGCCCCGCGCGCGGGGTCAATTACCGCAAGCCTGCGGTGCGCGAACACTGCGTGTTCACCCACCCACACGCCGCTGTCATCCGGGCCGCGGTTGTACAGGGTATCGGCCATGCCGCGCGCCAGCTCACGCTCGCGCGGCGCGGTTCTGATATAATTCTTTTTATAACTTATGTATCCGCAAATTCCGCACATAATATCACGCTCCTTGCCGTATACTATGCGCTGCCGAAAACATTTGTGATAAATTGTGTAGTGTTAATTCTCCGGTTTATCCGCTGCTTTATCCCTTTTATTCTTATGGGCTAAATTATCTGTATCGGACAAAAATGGAACAATGGCGCTAACTTTTACAATCCTATACTTTCCTTGAATCTCAGTATGCTCTTGCCCATATCCATATCGGCATTGCCGAGCTCATCCGTTACGCTCTTTACCACATCACGCCGAAACAGCGCCGCCCTTATCGCCCGATGTATCCGACAAAACGGCGTAAGCCATTTATGTTTCCTTATTATCGGATATCTCGCCGCCATCGCCTCATACGAAGCAAATATCGTTTGCATACACCGTTTTATCTTCGCCGCTGTTTTGGAATTGCTCTTTCCCGCCGTCTCCGCAAGCTCCGTTGCCTTCGCCTGCTCATACGTTCCTACCCAGCCGCTCTCTCCCGCGTATCGGCTCATTTCCTTTGTCTTTTTATCGACCGCCTTTCCTTCAAACCAGTATTCACACAGCTTATTTGTGTTTTCCTCAAATTCTGTGAGAGAACATCCTTCTAAACGCGCTTTCAGTTTATCCGCATCTATTTTAAGGCTTCGCTTTATTATCCATAAATCAAAAAATGCGCGTATGCCTATCCCACTGAACTTCATATGCTTCGCCGCGTGAGCGAGATTATATAAATAAAAATCCTCGGCATCCATTCTGTATTTGTGCTTCGTTCCCTCGCATAGTATCAAACGCTCCGGTATTTTATTGCATTCCTCTCGCCATACATAATCATTCTGTATAAGTACTCTGTGCAGCTCACAAAGTATATTCCCGTCTATTGTATATTCGTCATGGTCATCATTGTCATCACTGTATGCCTCTATCGCGTATCCGTTATGGAGCATTATATCTTTCGCCCTTGCCGCGTTCTCTACGCCTATGTATATATCAAAATCCGAGGATTGCCTTATCATCCCTTCCGGATACAGCTTTTCAAGTTCTCTGCCCTTTAATACAAGATAATCTATCCCGTTTTCTTCAAATGCCTTTTCCGTCTCCTCCAGATAATACTGCTGCGTCGCGTCTATCGTTATCGCATATACTTCAAAGCGTTCAAACTCCGCCTTTACATCCTCCGGCAATTGCGTATTTGTGTGCTTTAACACCTCATATGCAATGTTGTCTACCTTATGAAATCTGCAAAACATGCAAAACGTCTTTGCGTCTATTCCTTCGGGCATATCGTTCGGTGTATCTTGCGTTACCGCGCACCTCAGCAGATGTGTAAGGTATTCTACATATAAATCCAAATTCATGCAAATCTCCCGCTCCTTGTATACAGCTCATAATAATCGTTAAATCTTTCCTTTGCGTTATACTTCTCCCTTGCCCTCTGTATGCATGCAGCGCTTCGGTCCTCGCCCTCGCAAAGCTCCTTTATAGCCCCGCACATCGCGTATATATCTCGCTTCGGCACCGTTCTGCCCGTCTTTTCACTTACCGCTTCGGGACTCCCTCCGGTATTAAACGTTATTACCGGCGTCCCGCACGCCTGAGATTCAAGATTGACCGTCGGGAACGTGTCCTCTAAGGTTGTGTTTATATACACATCCGCCGCAGAAAACCACTCCGCCATTTCTATCCTGTCCTTTGTTCGGGGAAGCGCCGTTATGTTCTTGGGCATTGCCTTTATATCTCTTTCATTTAACCCTATCAGAACTATCCGATAATTTTCATCAATAATTTTGCCAAGCTCCGTAAAATATTTAAACTGTCCCTTTGGTACGCCGAGAACAATTTTTTTGCCCTCCAGGTGATACCTTTCTCTCAAATCGCTCTCCCGCGGCCGGAATATTTCAAGATCAATTCCGTTGTTTATCACCTCAATGGGATATTTATTTAAAAACGACTGTCCCGCAAGCTTCGCCAGCCATTCGCTCGGTGATACTATCGTCATATCCTCAATCGACGTAAAAAGTTTTTTCTTTTTGTTATATATCTCCCCGCATCTGTCAAAAAACCAACTATACCTTTTGGCCTGCGGACAGCTTCCGCATTGTGTTTTCCACTTATCGCACCCCATTGCGTCAAAGTGCATACAATACCCCGTGAACGCCCAACAGTCGTGCATGGTCCAGATTACGCGTACTCCTGTCTTTTTCAGATATTTGAAGAACATCGATAAATTCAAATCATGTCCGTGTATGTTATGAAGATGTACTATATCCGGCTTCATTCCATCAAGCATATGTATAAGCTT
>CANRAG010000032.1 GCA_947628515.1 uncultured Clostridia bacterium
GCGTTTATAGCTTATCGCGGTCATCGCGCTTTCCTTCATAACGTCGCCGAGCTTACCGGTAAGCTCCACCTTACCCGTTCCGCTCATCACGTTAACCTCTATCGAGAGCGTGTCACCGCCCGCGCTCGTCCATGCGAGCCCGCGCGCGACGCCCACCTCGTCGGTCTTGTTCATAGCGTCGGGTTTAAACCGCTCCTTGCCGAGAAAGTCAGAAAGGTTATCTGAATTAACCGTTACCTTATCCCCGTCGGTTTCAAGGATGGTTTTTGCCGCCTTGCGGCAAAGGGACTCAAGCGTCTGTTCGAGCTTTCTCACTCCCGCCTCACGGGTATAGCTTTCTATTATCTTCTCTATAGCGCCGTCGGTTATTTCAAGCATCTCCGGCTTCATGCCTGTCTTTAAAAACGCCTTCTTCATGAGATAATCCTTGGCTATATGCAGCTTTTCGCTGCCGGTATAACCCGAAAGACGTATTATCTCCATCCTGTCCAAAAGCGGTCTTGAAATGCTCTCGGTGGTGTTGGCGGTTGTTATAAACAGCACTCCGGACAGGTCGAACGGCAGTTCTATGTAGTGGTCGCGGAACGCGTAGTTCTGTTCGTTGTCCAAAACCTCCAAAAGCGCGGCGGACGGATCACCCTTGTAGTCAACGCCCATCTTGTCAATCTCATCAAGCAGCATTACGGGGTTTTTCACTTTCACCTCGCGCATGGCCGCCATTATGCGCCCCTCCATCGCGCCTATATAGGTCTTTCTGTGTCCGCGTATATCCGCCTCGTCATGAATACCACCCAGCGATACCCTTACGAACTTGCGGTCCAGAGCGCGGGCTACGGATTTCGCAACCGACGTCTTGCCCACGCCCGGCGCGCCTTCGAGGCATAACACCGTGGAATTTTTTCCCTTAGTCATTTTACGTACGGCAAGAAATTCCAAAATGCGCTCCTTTACCTTTTCAAGTCCGTAATGATCCTCCTCCAAAACCTTCGACGCATATTTAATATCAAACTTCTCTTTCCCCGTTTTATTCCACGGCAGGTCGAGAACCGTTTCAATATAGGCCCTGAGCAACGAGCTGTCCGAGCTCGCCTGCGGCATCCGCTCAAATCTGTCAACATCCTTATTGAGCTTTTCGGCGTTATCCTTGCCCATCTTTGCCTTTTTAATTCTCTCTCGGAACTCGGCCGCGTCAGCGGCGGTTCCGTCCTTGTCGCCCAGCTCATCCTGAATTACCTTGAGCTGCTCGCGGAGGAAGTATTCGTGCTGATTTTCGTCCATGCGCTGTTTCGTTTTGCGCATTATGGTCTGTTCAAGCTCTACCACATTTATCATGCGGTTCATCTGATATATAAGCTCCTGCGCTCTCCCGCAGAAGTCAAGCTCCTCCAAAAGTCCCTGCTTTACGTTCTGCTCAAAATCAACCAGAGCCGCCGTCGTGTCGCAAAGCTGTCCCAAATGGCATATTGCCATTATTTTAAAGAATTTATCCGGTTGTACTCTCGCGCTTACCGCAAAGTATTCTTCAAGCTTCTTTTTTATTACCCGACAGTACGCCTCCTCGCGGTTGGAAAGTCCGGAATATGTCTCGTTTATTTCTTCTACCTCGCACTCTAAGTACGTTCCGGTATTCTTTATCTCCTTCATCTCTCCGCGCGCAAGCCCCTGCACAATAAGGCGCGTGATATTGCCCGGCAGATGCATAACCTGCTTTATTACGGCAATGGTACCCATACTGTACAAATCGCCCTCGTCCGGATTTTCTGTGGCGGCATCCTTTTGCGTAATCAGGAATATACGTGAATCACGCTTTGAGGCCTCCTCAACAGCCGTTACCGACGCTTCCCGCGCAACGTCAAAATTAAGCTGCATATACGGGAACACGACAATTCCGCGCATGGCCACTGTCGGCAAAGTATGTATAAAATCACTCAAATTAATCACTCACTTCAATTTAATAACGGCAAAGCCCGGTCACAGGCCGCTGCGGTATTCGAGTTATATATTCTCCGCGATAAGCTTAGCCATTTCTTTGCATCCGACCTTAGTCATGCCCTCGCTGTAAATATCCGGCGTTCTGTAGTTCATATCGAGCACCTTGTCAACAGCGGCGTTTACGGCCTTTGCCTCGTCCGCAAGCCCGAATGACATTTCGAGCATCATGGCGGCGGAAACTATAGTGGCGATTGGGTTCGCCTTGTCCTGTCCGGCAATATCCGGAGCGGAACCGTGGATAGGCTCATACATTCCGCACTTTGTCGCGCCCAGCGACGCTGACGGCAACATACCGATCGAGCCGGCTATGGCCGATGAAAGATCCGACAATATATCTCCGAATATATTTGACGTGCATATTACGTCAAACTGCGCCGGATTAATCGCAAGCTGCATAGCGGCGTTATCCACATACATATGCGTAAGCGTAACCTCCGGATAGTACATTGCCATCTCGTCCATTGTCCTTCTCCAGAGCTTTGAGGAATCGAGCACGTTCGCCTTGTCAACCGATACAAGCCGCTTATCGCGCAGCATTGCCGTCTCAAACGCGATTTTGCCTATTCTCCTTACCTCCTCGACGCTGTACTTCTCCTCGTCTGACGCCCATGAGCCGTCGGCGGCGTTCTTTCTCTCGCCGAAATAGATACCGCCCGTTAACTCGCGCACAACCATCACGTTCAGCCCGTTTTTAAGCTTTTCATCCTTTAGCGGCGACGCGTCCTTAAGCTGCGGCTTTAAAATTGACGGGCGAAGATTTGAATAAAGACCGAGCGCCTTTCTTATGCCCAAAAGCCCTTTTTCCGGTCTTTCCTTGCACTTATCCCACTTCGGTCCGCCCACAGCGCCCAAAAGCACGCTGTCTGACGCCTTGCAGACGTCGATTGTCTCCTGCGGAAGAGGACTGCCCGTAGCGTCAATGGCGCATCCGCCCATCAGCACATCCTTATAGTTGAATTTGTGCCCGTATTTAGCCGCTACAGCGTCGAGTACCGTTACCGCGCCCGTAACTATTTCTGGGCCTATTCCGTCGCCCTTTATTAAAGCTATATTAAATTCTGCCATTTCAATATTCTCCTTCTTACGCCCTGATAAACTCCCAAAATCGGAGTAAAGCCATGCTCGGCATGGCTTTTTTGAGCGATTAATTACATTTTTCCCGCTTCTATATACTTAACAAGACCGCCCGCGTTGATCAGCTCCTGCATAAACGGCGGAAACGCTGTCGCGCGGTATGTCCTGTTCTTCGTCTCATTCGTGATAACGCCCGTATCGAAATTAATCGAAACCGTCTCACCCGCTTCGATATCCTTTGCCGCCTCCGGACATTCCAAGATTGGCAGACCGATATTGAGCGAATTGCGGAAGAAAATTCTCGCGAAGCTCTCGGCGATAACGCACGAGATACCCGACGCCTTAATCGCTATGGGCGCGTGCTCGCGCGACGAGCCGCAGCCGAAATTAGCGCCGCCGACCATTATGTCGCCGTCCTTTACCTTGTTCACAAACTCCTTGTCAATATCCTCCAGGCAGTGCTTCGCAAGCTCCCCCGGAAGCGATGTGTTTAGATACCTTGCCGGAATTATAACATCCGTGTCTATATTATCGCCGTATTTGATTACTGTGCCTTTTGCGTTCATGATTACATTACCTCCTCAGGAGACGTGATCCTACCCGTGATTGCCGAAGCCGCCGCAACCTCCGGACTTGCCAAATAAACCTCGCTGTCCACATGTCCCATACGCCCTATAAAGTTGCGGTTGGTCGTCGAAACGCAACGCTCGCCCGCTGCCAAAATGCCCATATGTCCGCCGAGACACGGGCCGCATGTTGGCGCGGAAATAACGCATCCGGCCTCAACAAGAGCGCTCAAGGTGCCGTCCTTTAAAGCGTCCAGATAAATCTTCTGCGTTGCGGGGAATATTATTACCCTTATCCCCTTCTTAACCCGTTTGCCCTTTAAAATCGCTGCCGCTCTCTGCAAATCCGAAAGTCTGCCGTTCGTGCATGAGCCTATAACAACCTGGTCTATCGCGACGTCGCCCCAGTTATCCGGAGTTCTCGCGTTTTCCGGAAGATGCGGGAACGCGACCGTGTGCCTGACCTCATCGAGGTTAATGTCTATAACCCGCGAGTATTTTGCGTCCTCGTCGGCTGTGAACTCGGTAAATCCGCGCGCTGCGTGTTCTGCCATATACTCCCGCGTCAAATCGTCAACCTCAAACACGCCGTTCTTCGCGCCTGCCTCTATTGCCATGTTCGCGATTGTAAACCTGTCGTCCATTGTAAGGGTATGCATACCCTCGCCCGTAAACTCCATGGACTTATATAGCGCGCCGTCAACGCCTATCATGCCGATTATGTGAAGAATAAGATCCTTGCCGCTCGTGTACGGTCTGAGCTTACCGGTGAGATTAAACTTAATCGCCTCCGGCACCTTAAACCACGCCTTGCCCGTGGCCATACCCGCCGCCATATCGGTCGAGCCGACGCCTGTTGAGAACGCGCCGAGCGCGCCGTATGTACATGTGTGCGAGTCCGCGCCGATTACGACGTCGCCCGCAACCACGAGTCCCTTCTCCGGCAAAAGCGCGTGCTCTATGCCTACCTCGCCCACTTCGAAATAGTTTGTAATGTCAAACTCGTTCGCAAAATCTCTTACAACCTTTGCCTGCTCCGCGGACTTAATATCCTTGTTGGGCGTGAAATGGTCGGGAACAAGAGCTATTCTGCTCTTGTCAAACACATCGCCAAGTCCCAGCTTCTTAAATTCGCGAATGCCCACCGGAGCCGTAATATCATTGCCGAGCACGAGGTTCAGCTTGGCGAGTATAAGATCCCCCACCTTAACCGACTCCAATCCCGCTGCTTTAGCAAGGATTTTCTGCGTCATGGTCATACCCATTTTTATCAATCCTTTCATTTGAAAACCTGTAAACATAATAACACGCGCTATATTATATCATAAGCTGCCGAATTAGTAAATACCTTTTTACAAAAATTTATCCGTTTATATAGACCGTCTGCGTCGCGTCGTCCCATGAAACCTCGCAATCAAACGCTTCCGAGATCGCCCGCACCGGCACCATTGTAAAATCGTTTATGAGTCTGGGCGGCACATCGAGTTCTGTAGGAGTTATATTTACAAGCATCAGATTATTGTCAATCTGCATGGTTATATTGTCTTTGCCCCTTGTCATATTGATTATCTGCAAGTCGTTTTGCCACCGCACGGTTGCGCCGAGCGCCTCGCCTATCGCCCTTAGTGGCACAAGAGTGCGGTCTTCTATAAGCACGGGATCCTGCTCAAAGCTAAGCTGTGTGCCGTTTAGCACAACCTTTATCGCTCCGTCCGGCGCTGTGGCAGAGGGCGCAGTTCCGGATGGGGTCGTTGCAGCCGGCGGAGCTGTCGCAGCCGGCGGAGCTGTCACAGCAGGCGGCGCCTGAGTCTGCGGCTCGCCGCCGAAACGGATAGTGTTGCCGCGCTTATAGAACGTATAGCTTTTTTCAAGTCCTGTCGTTGAAACCTGAAGCGTGTGCGCGCCGTCTGCGAGCATATTCATATACAGATTACAGGTGTACGGTATTTCCGATGAGTTTGTGTACCAGTTACCGTCAAGATTATAGTTTACCGTTAAATTCGGCATACCGTATACATACGCGAGCGTGTGCAGACTTATAACGCCTTCACTGTTAGCCGTAATATCCGCTCCCGCGTCCGCCCGCTGATATGCGAATTTCGCGCTCTCGCCATAGCTGTTTTTATACGCTCCGCTGTCCTTAGCCTTGCTGAATATATCGCAGGCATACGGATGCGAGGATATATAAAAGAGCTCGTTCTCGTCGCGCGACACATTAAAATAGTTAATCATCTTAACCTGCGGATACTTCATTAATACCGAATAGAGCATATTTCTGAGTCTTGGCGCGGCCCAATCGTCGAGGTAATCGCCGTGGATATTATCCACCGCGACGCCGCCCTCGCTTATCATCACGGGCTTTTGTATGTTATAATCGGCCATGAACTTCAAAATCGGCTTGAGTCTGGTTGTGGGCCATGACGCGTCACCCGTCAAAAAATAGAAGCTGTCGTCTACTGACGTGTTTTTGTTTCCGAGGAAATATGTTATCGAATAGCAGCTCACTCCTACCCAGTCCACATACTCGTCGCCCGGATAATACAGCTCAAACGGCTGATTAAGCCCGCCTACGTCCGACGGCGACCACACAACCGCGAAATTCGGATACTCATGAACCATATCCGCTACTTTTCTGAACACATCGATGTATTGCGCCGGCTCATTGCCTATCGGAACGCCGGAGTTCATCTCGTTGGCAAACCTTATAAACATAGGTTTATTGTACGAGCTGAGAGTGTTTAGAACGTTTCTTACGACATTGTAATCCACCGCGTTCAAATCCGAAATTGTCCAGCCCACCATCGTGACAGCGTTGCTGTTCTTAATTATATCGTTTGCCGGATAATACAAATCCGGCTGCCACATGTCCTGTACATATGTCAAATACGCGCCCAAAGGCCCGAAATCGAGCGAATTTTCCGCTACCATGCCAAGATACGCGCCGTCTGTGGGTTCGAGCCTCGCACCGTAATACGGAGCGGAATTCGGGCTTCCCTCCACATACAATTCAAAATCCGACTCGGTCGCCATAGCCTTGCGCTCGTCGAGCAGCTGCTTCCAATCCGGATTTTTAAACTCATACGCTGATGCGGTACTGCCCGCCAAAACAGCAAACGCCATAGCGCAAGCCACCGATTTGATTACTATTTTCATAACTTTCCTCCTTGATTACTTTAAAGCTTTAGATATGTTATATGCAATACTTTTGCATAATCACTCTTTTATTATTGTCAAATTCCACGCCGTCCGCTTTTAACATATCGTACTGGCGGTTTCCGCCTCCAAACGCGAATGCCTTTGAAACCTCGCCCCTATGATTAACCACGCGATAGCACGGTATCGAATACGGGTCGGGGTTATTGTGCAGAGCGTTGCCGACCACGCGTGCCCAGCCCCTGTTACCTGCCATTGCCGCGACCTGGCCGTAGGTCGCAACCTTGCCCTTGGGGATTAGCTTTACCGCTTCATATATTTTTTCGTATGTCGTCATTATTTTATACGCCACCCTTTCAAGCTTCCGTATATGGTTTCAAAATCCGCGGCCGCCGTGCGCATATCCTCCACGGCTCGCGCAGCGGAACTCTTCCCTTCCGCCGCCTCGCGCAGCGCTTCGGCGTACTCAATCAGATGCCGCACCTCGTAATATTTTTCCTCCCACATGTTATAGCCCTTATCGTCGTATGGCGGCGCGCTGTCCTCAAGCTGTTTCAAATACTTATTCAGACTCATAACTATTGAGCCCGCGCGTTCTCTCGACAGCTTATCGGCGCGCAGCTTTTCTATCTCTTTCATAAGATACGTATGCATATATTGTCCCCCTGACGCAACCGGTAATCATATATTATATTAACATATTTAAAAGCCATTGTCAATATCTACGCTTCCCGTTTTGTCATCAACCGCGCGGAAAAAGCGTTTTACGGCAGCAAAAAGGCGCTTAAATCTTTGTTTTAAAATTTAAGCGCCTTATTACCACTGTTTTATTAAATTCCGAGCGCGTCTATATCCTCCTGCGCGCCGGTTTTGGCGACAGAGCGTATCGCGGCATGTACGGAATCGCGGCTTACAATGCCTGTTTTCGCGATAAACGCGCCGAGCATTGCCATGTTTATAAGCGCGGTATCACATCCTACCACATCCACAACCTGCACCTTTGCTCCGTCCTTGCACACCTCGCCTCCGGCGGCGTCGGTTACAATAAGCGACGCCGCATCGGGCGAAAACCGTTCCGCAGACGGCACATTCATCGCGATAAGCGCGTCCGCTTCGGAGAACGCGGGCGAGCTTATCTCCTTATCCGAAACCACGATGCGGCAGTTGCAGGTTCCTCCACGCATCTCCGGATCGTAGGACGGCAGCCACGACACGTTAACCCCGTCGTATACCGCCGCCTGTGCCAAAACCTTGCCGGCAAACAGCACGCCCTGTCCGCCAAATCCCGATATTATTACTCTGTATTCCATAATTACTTGCCCTCCTTAATATCACAAATATCACGAAAAATCCCTAACGGATAGTACGGTATCATTTCACTTCCGACGCGGTCGCGAGCCTCGCCGGGCGTCATGCCCCAGTTCGTCGGGCACGCGCAAAGCAGCTCCACAAACGAGTACGCCCCGCGCTCTATCTGATACGTAAACGCCTTCTTTACAGCCTTCTTTGCCGCTCTTATGTGCGCGGGGGTGTCGGTCGCGCAACGTTCTATATACGCTGGCCCTGTCATTGTGCTAAGCATTTCGCACATCTTAAGCGGCCAGCCCTGCGTGTACGGGTCGCGCCCGAACGGGGACGTCTGCGTAACCTGTCCCGGCAATGTGGTGGGCGCCATCTGTCCGCCCGTCATACCGTATATGGTGTTATTTATAAATATCACGGTAATGCCCTCGCCGCGCGCCGCCGCGTGTATCGTCTCCGCCGTTCCTATCGCGGCGAGATCGCCGTCGCCCTGATAGGAAAACACAACCTTATCCGGCAGACACCGCTTAACGCCGGTCGCCACGGCAGGCGCTCTGCCGTGCGCCGCCTCCATGACGTCACATTCAAAATAATCATACGCCATAACCGCGCAGCCGACCGGCACGACGGCTACGGTTTTATCCTCTATACCAAGCTCATCCATAACCTCGCCAACAAGCCTGTGCGCAATCCCGTGCCCACATCCGGGACAGTAATGGAATGTCTTGTCTGAAATGGATTTCGGCTTCTCATATATTACCTTCATCATGTATCTCCTTTATCCTGTTAAGAATTTCCGTCTCGTCCACAAGCATTCCGCCGCAGCGCCCGTAGAACTCCACGCGCGCGCCGCCGGCGGCAAGCCGCACGTCCTCAACCATCTGACCGCGGCTCATCTCGACGCATAAATACGCCTTTACATCCCTCTTATACGCATCCTCCGGGAAAGGCCACAGCATTTTCGGGCGTATAAGCCCGGCTCTTATCCCCTCCGATCTCGCCGCGTTTACGGCAGCGCGGGCAATCCTCGCCGAAATGCCGTAAGCGGTGACTATTATTTCGGCGTCGTCAGTCATATACTCCTCCCAATCCTGAAGCTCCGCCTTTGCCCGCTCGTATTTTTTCTCGCGCTCCATATCCACCGCCTCAAGCTCCTCCGGCTCAAGATACAGTGTGTTTATTATGTTATGCTTCTTCCTGCCGCCCTTGCCGTTTGCCGCCCACGGCTTATCATAACGGCAAATTTCCGGAAGGTCATCCATGTCCACAAGCTCCATCATCTGACCTGTCACACCGTCGGAAAGTATCATTGCCGGAATACGCCATTTATCCGAAAGATTAAAGGCCGTAACCGTCATATCCGCCATTTCCTGCACGCTTGCCGGAGCGAATACCAGAAGTCTGTAGTCGCCGTGGCCGCCGCCTTTTACGGCCTGGAAATAATCCGACTGCGACGCCTGTATTCCGCCGAGTCCCGGGCCGGCGCGCATTACGTTCACAATCACACAGGGCAGGTCGGCGCCGGCTATATAGCTTATGCCCTCCTGTTTAAGACTTATACCCGGCGAGGACGAGCTTGTCATAGCCCTGAAGCCCGCGCCCGCCGCGCCGTATACCATATTAATCGCGCTGATTTCGCTTTCGGCCTGCAAGAACACTCCGCCCGCTTTCGGCAGATGCTTTGCCATATACGCCGCAATCTCCGTCTGCGGCGTTATGGGATAGCCGAAAAAGCATTTCACGCCCGAATATATCGCGGCGGCGGCAAGCGCCTCGTTTCCCTTCATTAATTTTTTCATGTCACACACTCCTTAAAGTTATCGCAATATCCGGGCACACTACCGCGCAGGTTCCGCAGCCCACGCATCCATCCGAAACCTCGGCGCAGCCCCGACCGTATGCGGACTCCGCATACGGATTTATAGTTATTATTTTCTTCGGGCACGCGTCCGCGCACAGCCCGCATGCCTTACAGCGCTTTTTGTCAATCTCTGCCGTATTCATTTTTATGACTATTAACTCCTTTCACAAAACCAAGTTTGAAAGAAAATCGCTCAGATTGTGCGTCCGCGCGAACGAGGCTATACATAGGTATGCGAGTGAGCGTGGACGTGCGAGGCTGGTCGCGGACTGCGTCCGCTGCTCGCCTATGCAACCTAGACTGGGCGATTTTATTCAAACTTTCCTCCTAAAAAATTATTGCAAATCATTTCATCCTTGCCGTATATTCACATACTAACACCCGAAAATATATTTGTCAATAATTTTCATCTCATATTTGCATTTTATTTTCTCGGTCGCAATATACGCCAAATATTGTGGCGTTTTTAAAGTTTCGCTTAGATTATCCACTATATTTTAAAAATATTGCTTGACTTTTCTTTTCTGTTCTGGTATAATTGTTTTATACCAAAATAAGGAATATGGAGGATTAATATGGAAAAAGAAACAAAAAAACAGAGATTTGACCGAATATCGGAATCGAGAAGGGCGAAAATTGTCAATATCCTTAGACTGCTTGAAAACTGCGCGAATAAATCGAATTACGAATATACCACGCAGGAAGTAAACGCGCTCTTTGACGATATAGAAACAGCCGTCGAGAACGCTAAAGCAAAGTTTTTGGCAAACACGAAGGAGCAGCGCATAGCGATGTTTAGGAAATCGTTTGAGTCCGAGTACACATGGCTAAACGGATTCATGCGAAACGTTGACCGTTTCGAGAACTGCGAGGCGCTCTTTAATCCCGAAACCGGTATGCGCTGGACATACAAGGAGCTTAACGAATCGTCAAATAAATTCGCGAACGCGATACTTGACGCGGGCGCGTGCAAGGGCAGCGTCATAATGTTTCAGCTCTTAAACTGTCCCGAATTTGTTTTTTCGTACCTTGCGTGCCACAAGACGGGAACCATAAGCTGTCCGATAAACTTCCGACTTTCATCCGGCGAGATTGCCGACACCATTGATGACAGCCGCCCGTTCATATTTATATATGAAGCACAGAACAGGGACGCGGTAGCGCAGGCGTTAAAGCTGGCGAAATATAAGCCGAAGATTTCCATAATGATTGACGATGAGTACGGCACGGAACCGGTCGCGGGCTCCGCTCTCTACTC
The DNA here is from genome assembly GCA_947628515.1 of uncultured Clostridia bacterium. Classification (GTDB taxonomy): domain Bacteria; phylum Bacillota; class Clostridia; order UBA1381; family UBA1381; genus Ornithomonoglobus. The sequence goes on from CANRAG010000032.1 coordinate 11,207, forward strand.
GGAATTTGTGAGTTCGGCTCCTGACACCAATCCGCGCGTCCCATGGCAGCTTTCGATATATGACGAAACCACCAGGCTATACACATCCGGCACAACCGGCAAGCCTAAGGGCGTGTGCATAACGAGCATAAACGAGGTTTTGAGCGCGCATGACGTTATGATACATTTCCCGTTCACATCTTTAGACAAGTCCATGAACACCACGCCGTGGTTCCATCGCGGCGGCCTGCACTCCGGCGGGCTTACTCCCACTCTATACGCGGGCGGCTCCGTTACGGTAATGCGTAAATTCGAACCTGTCACGGCGCTAAGATACATCGAGGACTACAAGCTCACGTTTGTTATCGGCGTGCCGAACGTGCTCGCGCTCATGCTCGAGGCGCAGGAGAAAAACGGTTTTGATTTAAGCTCACTGCGCGGTATAGTAACAATGGGCAGTCCGCTTGAACGCGCCGCGTGCATACGCTATCAGAAGGTGCTTACGCCCAATATATTTAACGGCTACGGAACCACAGAATCATTCTGGAACACGTTCCTGCGTCCGGCCGACCTTCCGGCAATGGCAGGCTCGGCGGGCAGCTCGTGCACGGACGATGATGTGCGCGTGGTGAAGGTATATGACGACAGACGCGCGGAGCCGGATGAGCTTGCGGCTAAAAACGGCAAGGAGGTCGGTGAGGTTATTATAAAATCGCACGCGAAATCGGCATACTTCTACTATAATAACGAGGGCGAGACGGAGCGTAAATTCCATAACGGATACCTTTACACAAATGATCTCGGCACATGGGATAAAAATCACTTTGTAAGCATTGTCGGAAGAAAGGACGATATGATAATCTCCGGCGGCGAGAATATCTACCCCACGCAGGTTGAGGAGGTTTTAAACACTCACCCGAAGGTTTCGGACTGCATTGTAACCGCCGTCCCCGACAAGGTGCGCGGCGAGGTGGTCACGGCCTATGTTATAAAATCGGACCCGACGCTTACCATTGACGAGCTGGAGCAGTACTGCAAAGCGAGCCACCTTATAGCGAATTACAAGCGGCCGCGCTTCTATCGCTTCGTCGCGTCAATTCCGGTCAGCGCCACAGGCAAAAAGCTGCACTATAAAATTAAGCAGGTGGCAAAATCGGATTTGATTAACGGGTTGCTTATCCATGCATAAATCCCGCAAAAACTCGCCACACTAATGGCGAGGTGAAAAAGGTATGGAATTTAATTCAACCATGGAGCTTTTAAAATCAGACCCGAAATCAAAGGCGTATTTCGACTCGCTGCCCGCTCCCGTACAGAAGCAGCTTTTAGACCGCTATACGGGCGCGACAAGTCTTGAAGAACTGCGAGCGTTCGGCGACGACTTGCGTACAACACTGTTTTAAAAGCAAAGAAAGGGGCGAACCGCCGCGCGGCGGTTCGCCCCTTCTCTTTTATACGCGCAGGCAAGCCAAAATCCGGCTTGCCTGCGCGCTTTTTTTGGTGGAGCTGAGGAGAATCGAACTCCTGTCCGAAAACAAATCCACCCAACTTTCTCCGGGTGCAGTCAGCGAATACAATTCCCTGCGCAAAAACCTCGCCAACAGAGCTAATGCGCAGGTAGGCTCGTTATTCATGACCGGCTACGAGTCAATCACCGATGCACGTTCACCACTAACTATGATGCCTCATGCGGGCGCCGTGGTACTCACCCGGGGAGACAAAGGCCGCGATCAGGCAGCCATAGCAAAATCGTAATCGTTTGCGTTTATATTTAAAGTTTAGTCGTTGTTAAAGCGGTTCGACTATCCGCTACCCGCTTATCAAGCTTCCTCGTCCCCGTCGAAGCCATTGCAGCCCCGTACCGAAACACTAAAATCAGTATAACATAAGTTTATGCGGATTGCAAGCCCTTTATGCGAGATAAACGAAAATTTACAGAAGTTTATCACTTTACAAATATAGAATAATGTGTTAGAATATCTACTGAAAGAGAGATGTGTATGAATGAAAAATGCGATGGTGCCGGGCGAGCGGCGCGGCGGCGCGGAGGTGTTTATCGGCGGCGCTATGTGGGGCTGCATCGGCGTTTTTGTAACCAAAATGAGCGAATACGGCGCGAATTCCGTGACCGTGAGCTTTTTAAGAATGTTGTTCGCGTTCGGTATTCTCGCGCTGTTTACCGTTGTAAAATACGGCGTGTCGGCGTTTAGAACGGATATAAAGACTCTTGCGGCATGCGCTCTGCTCGGACTTGTGTGCCACGGAATATATAATATATTCTACAGTCTGGCAATAGTGAAAACCGGCGTAACGATAAGCGCGGTGCTTCTAAACGTTGCTCCGGTATTCACCGCCCTGACCTCGCGCCTGCTGTTTTCGGAAAAAATAACAAAATTAAAGTCCGCTGCGCTAATAATAAACGTCGCGGGCTGCATACTCGCCGTAACCGGCGGAAGGATTTCGCTCGCGGGCATGTCTCTTGCGGGCATCCTGTTCGGTGCGGCGGCAGGGTTCTGCTACTCGCTCACGGCGATTTTCGGTAAAATATGCGGTAACAGAACGAACCCGTTTGTAATGAGCACATACAGCTATCTGTTTGCCGCGCTGTTTCTCCTGATTTTCGCAGGCTCGTCGGGCACGGCCGTCACCGTAACGCCGCCGATTGCGCTATGGGGATTTCTGTACGCGCTTATCCCCACCGCCATAGGCTATCTCATATACTATGACGGCGTCGGAAGGATACGGGAAAGCAGCAGGGTTCCGGTCTACGCGTCCGTTGAAACGGTCGTCGCGGCCGTTTTGGGCGTTGCGGTTAATCATGAGAGCATAGGATTTGTAAACATTATCGGCATAGCTGTTGTTATAATCTCAATCGCTATGATGAATTATAAGCTCTCTTTCCGGGATTAGCTTTACCGTATCCCCCTGCTCCATTAAAGCTACCGTGGTATATTCCGGCGATATAGACTTAACCGCGTCAAGCACTGAGTAGTCATCGTTTATGAGGACAATCCGCACCCGGTTTGTGTTTTTTTTACCCGTAAGGCCTACAGCCAAATCCGTATCGTACAGCTCATGCCCCGTAACGGCATTGCCCATGAAAAATACCGCCATTATAAACATCGACAAATTCACAGCGCCCGTTACCAGTCCGCACACCGCCGCGGCGAAAAAAACGGCTGACAATATTACGGACACGGCCGCAAGCATCCGTTCCGCCGCCGCTTTGCCAATACGCGCCGACAATATCCGCTTTAGGATAACCCCGCCGTCAAGTGGCGGCACGGGTATGAGATTGATTATCATGAGCGCGGTGTTGAGCCTGTACATATCCGTGACGCCAAGCCTCAAAAAAAGCACGGCGAGAATTCCGTTTAGTAGCGGCCCCGCGCCGTACAGTATGATTTCGTCCGACATGGACCGAATAATTTTATTTTTAAGCGTGAGATGCGCGCCGAACGGCGAAAGCGATAATGTGTCGGGACGGAGCCCGATACAGAGCGCGGCTATGAGGTGGGCGCACTCATGCGCGGTCATTACCGCGTACGCCGCCGCGAGCTGCGGCACGTAATGCATAAACGCGGCTGCCGCGGCAAGCGGGATAATCAGCGGACTGATTTTCAGTTTCACACCCATCACTCCCCTATTACAGATATATAGTTACAGTTTACCTATACGACTAAGTTAAAGCATACTGCGCGGCCGGTTTTTCAAATTCTCATACAAACGGCATAATAAAGCGCAGTAATAGAGCCAAACAGTAACGATATATGATGATTATATTCGGTTTATAAAAAAAACAGAACCGCGAGCGGCGCGGGATAAAACAAGAATGACGTAAAGACGCGCAGCTGTTGGCTGCGCGCATATTAATAGATTACGCCAGTATGTATCCTCCCACCGGTCTTATCTGAAGGATGTGGCACATACCCTCGCCGAGCACAGCCTCTATGCGTGATTTGAACTCGTCGAGCATATCGTCGGGAACGAACGCGCAAACAGTACCCGCAAATCCGCCGCCGTGAACACGGTACGCGCCGCGGCCGCCCAAAATCTCATCGCATAGCGCAATGGTAAGCGATACCGCCTGTCGGTTAGGCATGCTTGACGAATACACATTTTGTAAATACATATACGACGAGCGGCCGGATTGGTTTATGAGCCTTAAAAACTCCTCAAAATCGCCCTTTTCAAGAGCTTCCGCCTCCGCGACCGCGCGTTTTGAATCGTTAAAATAATGGTAAGCGCGCAGAACCGCCCTGTCATTGTTTACGGCCTCGCGCACATTTTTAAGCTCTTTTATAAACTCGTCATAACCTACGTCCCGCAAATACTCCTTTCCGAAATACGCCGCGACCGCTTTCATCTCCGCCGGCACGGCGGCATATTCGTATGTAAGCTCGGCATGGTCCGCCCCGCTGTCGATTATGCACAGTGAATGTCCGTACTTTGCGAGATCAAAATCGACCTTGCGCACGACGGGCTTGTCGTTATCCTTAAAATCCACCGCGACGACAGCGCCCACGGAGGACGCCATCTGATCCAAAAGTCCGCTTGGCTTGTCGTAGAACACATTCTCCGCGTACTGACCTATTTTTGCCACCTCGACGGGGCTCACCCCGCCGTTTGCAAAGAGGTGGTTTGCTATGGTGCCAATAAGAACCTCGAACGCCGCCGAGGACGAAAGTCCCGAACCCTTCATAACGTTTGATTCGGTATAGGCGTTGAAGCCTCTGAGCTCGTAGCCCATATCCGCAAATCTTCTTAACACGCCGCGTATCAGCGCGATTGCCTTATCGAACTGCTCCGGATGAATTTCAAGATCATCGAGCGGAATTTCGTCCATGTTATAGCCCTTGGACTTTACCCTGACCACATTGTCGTCATTAAACGATACCGCCGCGATAACGTCTAAGTTAACGCTGCCCGCCAGCACACAGCCGTGCTGGTGGTCGGTGTGATTGCCGCCTATCTCTGTTCTGCCCGGCGCGGAAAACAGAGCCAGCTCCTCCGCCTCGCCGTATATCTTTGCGTACCCGTCAATTACCCTAAGATAGCGGTCGGCGTACTCGCCGACGTCGCCGTGACATGAATACACATATTTTAGCTTATCATCGAGCGCGCCCGATGTGAGCATTTTTTTTAAATCCGATACATTAACCATAATTATTCTACCTTTAAGAAATCACTAACGTAATTCTCCATTTGCTCCTTCTCGACAACGGTATCGAAAATCGGCGTGCGGTTTTGGAGCCCCGCCAGCGACTTTGGCACTCTAAGCCCGCTCTTTTTCTCGAGCATGGACAAAAGCTCAAATTCGTCCTTACCCGCTACCGCGTTGTAGTCCTCAAGGGCTATTAGCACGCTCTGATTGAACTTAAACGGACTTGCGGTTGACGCGATTACGGTCTTTGTCATGTCGCCCGTCCTTGTCACATACTTATCATACACGCTTTTTGCGACCGCCGTATGGGTATCCATTGTATAGCCGCTTGCGTTAAAGGTGTTGCGTATAGCCTCCATCGTTTCCTTATCATCGCTGCAGCCAGCGTCAAACATCGCGTCAATTCCGGCTTTTATATCCGACGGAACGGTGTACTTACCGTCCGCTGTGAGCTTAGCCATAAGCTCGGATATAAGCCTGTCGTCCCTGCCGGAGAGGTCATACAGAAATCTTTCGAGGTTTGATGATATGAGAATATCCATCGACGGCGAAATTGTCGTGTGGAAACGGCGGTTCTTGTCATACACTCCCGTTTTTATAAAATCCGTGAGGACATTGTTCTCGTTTGAAGCGCAGATGAGCCGTTTTACGGGCAATCCCATTTTTTTGGCGTAGTACGCCGCGAGGATGTTTCCGAAATTACCTGTCGGAACAACTATGTTTATCTCCTCGCCCGCCTCTATCTCCTTTGATGAAAGCAGGTCGGCATACGCGGAGAAATAATACACAATCTGCGGCACGAGCCGTCCCCAGTTAATGGAATTGGCGGATGAGAGCTTAAAGCCGTTGCGGTCTAAAAGCTCCTTGTACTCCTCGTCCGTAAAAATCTTCTTAACCCCGTTTTGCGCGTCGTCAAAATTACCCTTCACCGCCGCTACGGACACATTGTTGCCGCGCTGCGTAACCATTTGAAGCTTCTGAATTTCGCTCACGCCGTTATCGGGATAGAATACGATAATTCGCGTGCCGTTCACGTCCCGAAAGCCTTCAAGCGCGGCCTTTCCCGTATCACCCGACGTCGCGACAAGTATTATTATTTCCTCATTCTCGTTTGTCATCTTCATCGACGTTGTGAGGAAATGCGGCAAAATCTGTAGCGCCATATCCTTAAACGCGCAGGTCGGACCGTGCCACAGTTCAAGAAAATATGTGTGCCCGTTAAGCTTGTATACCGGCGCGATTGCGTCAGTGCCGAATTTTTCTTTTGTGTACGCGGACGCGATGCACTTTTTCAAATCATCACCGGAAAAATCCGTTAAGAACTTGCTCAATATGAAATAAGCGATATCATGATATGACCTCGACGCGAGACTTACTATCTCCTCCAAGCTCACCGCCGGAAAGCTCTCCGGTACAAACAGACCGCCCTCGCTCGATAAACCCTGCTTTATCGCCTGCGCCGAACTCACTCTTATACTGTTATCCCTTGTGCTATTATACTGCATTTTTACCTCCGTTTAACGCACGTGAAACCATACACAAATAAACATGTATGGTTTCATAGCGCGTATTTTCCGTTTTATATTATGCCAAAGCCTTTACGTACTCCGGCGCGTCCTTGGCGTCGATGCTAAGTGAAAGCACGAAGTCAATGCTGAAGCGTTGGCTTATGGTTTCAAGCCTTGCAAGGAAGCTTTCGAGCCCGTCGAGGTCGTCGCTTCTCACAATCTTAAACAGCCCGTCGACAAATATGTTAGTTATATCGTAATTTCCGCTTATAATACCGCAGATAAATCCCTCAAACTCACTGTAGTTTACTATATCGAAATCGCCCGTGGCCGTAAGTCTTACCGACCTTGAAACATTGAACATGGCGTTTGCGGTATTGTTTGAAATAAACACGACATTGCCCTTTACTACCTCCGCCGCCGCGTTCACCTGTTCAATAAGAGCCTTTGTCTTGCCCGATCCCTTTTTGCCGATGAGTAATTTAATCATAGTTAATACCTCTTTCTTTATTTTGATTGCGCAGCCGCAAAACCGTATGCCGCAGCGCTTTTTTAATGTGTAACCTTATTTGGCAAGTCTTGCTTCAAGCTCGGCTTGCATGTCCGTATATCCGGGCTTACCCAAAAGCGCGAACATATTTTTCTTGTACGATTCAACGCCCGGCTGATTAAACGGATTGACGCCGAGAACATAGCCGGATATGCCGCAAGCCTTTTCAAAGAAGTATACGAGCTTGCCGAAATTGTACGCGTCAAGCTTCGGAACCCTTACCGCAAGGTTCGGAACTCCGCCGTCAACATGAGCGAGCGCGGTACCCTGCGAAGCTCTGAGGTTTACATAATTAACCGTCTTATCCGCTAAGAAATTAAGCCCGTCAAGGTTGTCGTCATTTGCCTTTATTGTGATATTCTTCTTAGGCTCATCCACAAGAACCGCCGTTTCGAAAAGAATTCTACGTCCGTCCTGGATATACTGTCCCATTGAATGGAGATCCGTTGAAAAATCAGCGGCCGCGGGGAATATACCCTTATTGTCCTTGCCCTCGCTCTCGCCGTAAAGCTGCTTCCACCACTCGCCGAAGTAGTGCAGCGACGGCTCAAAGTTGATAAGCATTTCAACAGTCTTGCCCTTTCTCGAAAGCGCGTTCCGCACCGCCGCGTACTGATACGCCGGATTTTTTGAAAGGTCGGGATTGCCGTAAAGCTCCCTGCCGTCCGCCGCGCCGCGCATCATGGCGTCTATGTCAATTCCCGCCGCGGCAATCGGAAGAAGTCCGACGGCTGTTAGCACGCTGAAACGTCCTCCCACATCGTCCGGTACCACGAACGTCTCATAACCCTCCGCGTCAGAAAGCGTCTTTAACGCGCCGCGCGCCTTGTCCGTTGTTGCGTAAATCCTGTCCTTAGCTCCGTCCTTGCCGTACTTGTCCTCAAGTATCTCTTTAAATACGCGGAATGCTATGGCAGGCTCGGATGTTGTGCCCGACTTAGATATAACGTTAACCGAAAAATCCTTGCCCTCGACCGCCTCTATAAGCTCGGCCAGATATGTGGAGCTTATGCTGTTTCCGGCATAGAAAATCTGCGGACCGTTTCGCAGTTCCTTCGACACAGCGTTCGCAAACGAATGTGAAAGCATCTCGATGGCCGCTCTCGCGCCCAGATACGAGCCGCCTATGCCTATTACTATAAGTATGTCCGAATTATTACGTATTTTTTCGGCCGCCGCCTTAATTCTCGCAAATTCCTCCCTGTCATAGTTGACCGGAAGATCAACCCAACCCAGGTAATCGTTACCCGCGCCGGATTTGTTTGCGATAGTATCATGCGCGACCTTTATATAAGGCGCCATTGCGTCAATTTCATCCTGTGAAACAAAATCCAATGCGTTTGAGTAATCAAAAATCAATTCACTCATCGTTAACCTCCTTATTTTATGCCATATCATACTGTATAACTAATCAAATGCATAGCATTATTTTACACTATTTTCACTCGATTGTCAATACTTTATAAATAATTTACACCAACTCATATATACTACAGTTTGAACTGGCTGTTATACAGTCTCGCGTAATAGCCGTTCTTTTTCATAAGCTCGCTGTGGCTGCCCTGCTCCACTATGCGCCCCGAATCCATTACAAGTATCAGGTCGGCCTCGCGTATGGTGGAAAGCCGGTGCGCAACGATAAAGCTCGTTCTGCCCTTCATAAGACTTGCGAACGCCTTTTGGATGCTTATCTCCGTACGGGTATCTATTGATGAGGTCGCCTCGTCAAGAATGAGCATCGGCGGCAGACACAGCATAACCCGCGTGATGCATAAAAGCTGCTTCTGCCCCTGCGATAGCCTTCCTCCGTCCTCGCCTATAACGGTATCGAACCCGTCCGGCAGACGGCGTATAAACCCGTACGAATGTGCCGCCACGGCCGCGCGCCGCACTTCCTCGTCCGTGGCGTCGGGCCTGCCCATGGTTATGTTCTCGCGCACCGTACCCGTCTTAAGCCATGTGTCCTGGAGAACCATGCCGTACGCGCGGCGCAGGCTGTGACGCGTAACGGAGCGTATGTCCTTACCGTCAACTCTTATTTCGCCGCTGTTAACATCGTAAAATCGCATCAGCAGATTGATAAGCGTCGTCTTGCCGCAGCCGGTATGCCCTACAATGGCGATCCGCTGTCCCGGCTTTACGCTTAGATTAAGATTTTCGATAAGTCGCTGTTCGGGCGTGTATGAAAACGATACGTTGTTAATATCCACACCGCCCGTGACGTCCTCTATAACCTCCGTTCCGTCCTCCGTTTCGGGCGGCTCGTTTATAAGTCCTATAAGCCTTTGAGCGCACGCGATTGCGCTTTGAAGCTCGGTTATAACTCCGGATATTTCGTTAAACGGCTTTGTGTACTGGTTCGCGTAGCTTAAAAGGCTTGAAAGCTGTCCGACGGTAATCGCACCAGCGAAGCCCGCGCCGCACACCGCTGCCGCGCCCGTAAACGCGACGGCAGCGTATACGATATTATTCACAAACCGCGTCGCGGGATTGGTAATTGACGAGAAGAACACCGCCTTAAGCGAGCAATCGTAGAGTCTTTCGTTTATCTCGTCAAATTCTTCAACCGTTTTCCGCTCGCGCGAAAACGCCTTAACCACCTTCAGATTATTTATAGCCTCGTCTATAAGCCCCGTCTGCTCGCCGCGCGTTTTAACCTGGAGCTTTGACATATCGTAGGTCCTTGAGGCAATGTATTTTGCCACGAGCAGCGACATTGGTGTGAGCACAACCACCACAAGCGCAATCCATATATTTATTCTGAACATGAAAAACAATGTTCCCAGAATCGTCATGACGCCGGTAAAAAGCTGTGTAAATCCCATTAGCAGCCCGTCGGCAAACTGGTCGGCGTCGGCAATTACGCGGCTTGCTATATCGCCGCTTTGGTGCGAGTCGATATACGCAAGCGGCAGCCGCTCGATTTTTTCGAATGCCTCGTCGCGTATATCGCGCACAACGTTATAGGTTATGCGGTTATTTACGGTATTCATAACCCACTGTCCCGCCGCGGTAACGGCTATAACCACGCCTATACGAATTAGCACGGCGGTAAGTCCGCTGAAATCGACTCTGCCCGGCCCTATGATATTATCAATAGCGTGTCCGACAAGAATGGGAACATACAATGTCAGCGCGACGGTCATGGCGGCAAGTATGATTGAGATTACAAGGTATATTCTGTACCGTCTTATATATTTCCATATCTCTTTTATCGTGCTCCTGTTCGTCACATCAGCCATTGTCCGTCGCCTCGCTTTCAAACTGGGAATAATATATCTCCCTGTATACTTCGCAGTCCCTAATCAACTCTCTATGCGTGCCCATGCCCACCGGTACTCCGTCATCGAGGACTATTATTTTATCCGCGTACATAATCGAGGACGCGCGCTGCGACACTATAAACACGGTCGGATTGTACGGCAGCGCCTTTATCGCGCCGCGAAGCGCCGCGTCGGTCGCGAAATCGAGCGCCGAAGCGCTGTCGTCGAGTATAAGTATCTCCGGCTCTTTGGCAAGCGCGCGGGCAATGGTTAGCCTTTGCCGCTGTCCGCCGGAGAAGTTTCTCCCCTCCTGCTCGACCTCCGCTGCCATGCCGTCCTTACCGTCCACAACCTCGTCTGCCTGCGCCGTATGTACCGCCCGCGCCGCGGCGGCGTCGGTTATGTCCTCGCCGCTCCATTTAATGTTCGACTCTATCGTGCCCTTAAACAGTACCGCCTTCTGCGGCACCACGCCTATTTTGCCGCGCAGAGCCGCTATGTCGTACTCGCGCACGTCAACTCCGTCAACCTTAACCGTACCGCCGGACACGTCATAAAACCTCGGGATAAGGCTTATAAGCGAGGTCTTGCCCGAACCCGTGCCGCCTATGATCCCGATTGTCTCGCCGTGCATCGCTTTAAACGAAACGCCCTCCACAGCCGTTTCCTTACTTCCGCTGTATGTCAGCGCCGCATTGTCAAATTCCACGGCGGGCGCGTCCGGTACGCCCTGTTTTGCGCTTCCGTTTTTAAGACTGTTTTTAACCTCTATGACGTCTGCGATACGATTTCCGCAGGCGAGCGCTTTCGTGAGTGAAATTATCATGTTTGCCAGCTTTATAAGCTCCACGAGAATTTGGCTCATGTAGTTGTACAGCGCTACCACCATACCCTGTGAAAGCTCGCCCATCTCAACCCGAACAGCGCCCTTGTATATAAGCCATATAACCGCCGCGTTAATTATGATATAAGTCAGCGGATTCATGAGCGCGGATATTCTGCCGACGAATTTCTGAACGTGAACAAGCGCCTCGTTATCCGCCTTAAACTCCGCCGTCTCATCCTCCTCCTTGGAGAACGCGCGTATCACCCTTGCGCCCACCACATTCTCGCGCGTTTTTAAAAGTATGCCGTCAAGACCTTTTTGAGTCTTTTTATAAAGCGGCATTGTTATCAGCATTATCCCGAACACCACCAACGCCAATACCGGTATCGCCGCCGCGAACACTAGCGCGCATTTAAAATCAACCGTGAACGCCATTATCATCGAACCGAACACAACAAACGGCGAACGCAGAAAAAGCCTCAGAACAAGATTGACGCCCGCCTGCACCTGGTTTATATCCGAGGTCATGCGCGTTATAAGCGTCGATGTTCCGAGGCGGTCTATTTCCGTATGCGAAAGTGATGAAATATGCGAAAACAGCGCGTGCCGGAGCTTTGTGGAAAAGCCCACCGCCGCTTTCGCGGCAAAGAACTGCGCCGTAATTGAGCATACGAGACCGATCACGCCGAGCGCGACAAGAACAAGGCACATACGCAGAATATACGCATAATCCCCGTTAGCTATGCCTTTGTCTATAATCGCCGCCACGACGAGCGGAACAAACAGCTCAAACGACGCCTCCAGCAACTTAAAAAGCGGACCTAAAACGCTCTCTTTTTTATAATCCGCAAGATATTTCAAAAGCTTTCTCAAACATGCCACCCCCTATTGATACAATGCATATATATTGTATCATATCCTGCGACCGGTTTCAATACTCATTTTGGAATTGATTGTTTTTGCATATTGAGATTATTGAGAAATTATGATATAATACGTATAGACAATATAAGGCGGTGAGATTATAATGAGTAAATATGCCGAAAAAATATCAGACAACTCCGTATGGGTTACGGCAACGCCCACGACGGTCACGGACGCGCTTCCGTTCTACGCCATAGAGGCGGGGCATTTTATCGCGCAAAGGGATTATTCGGTAAGCCGTGAGTTTCACGACAGTCGGCTTCTGCTGTATACGATTTCCGGCGCGGGGGTTATAAACACGCAGGGCAGCGAGATAGTTCTGGCAGCCGATAACGCTGTTATAATAGACTGCCGCAAGCCTCACTCCTATCACAGCAAAACGGACGAGTGGGAGTTTATGTGGCTGCATACCGGCGGCGCCGCCGCCCATGCCATGGCGGACATACTCTACCCCGGCGGCGCGGCGCGCGCCGTGAGCGCGGATGCGCCGCAAAGGTTTATACATGATTTTAAAGAGCTTACAGAACTCATAACCGGCGCGGACGTCATAAGCGGCGTTGAGGCCTCGGCACGCATACACAGTCTGTATAACCGGCTTATCCGCTCCGCGCTCGAAAATGAAAACGCCGCCCGCAGCCGGGCGGCTGAAATCGACGCCGCGCTTGAATTTATACACGGCAATTACAGCAAAAATATCACAATAGACGATATGCTAAACAGCATACATATGTCCAAATACCACTTTATACGCACATTCCGCCGCGTAATGGGCGCCACCCCTTACAGCTATCTCACGGTCTGCCGTATAAACGAGGCAAAACGCCTGCTTCGCGCCACCTCAAAATCCATCGGGGATATTGCCGCCGAATGTGGGTTTACCGACACAAGCAATTTTATCGCGCATTTTAAAAAGCGTACCGGCGTCAATCCGACGCGGTACAGACGCGAATCCGGCGTAATTTTAAATTCACCGGCTCCAAAAAAAGACGGGGTGTAGGTTACCGCCGTCTTTTTGAATCGTTACCCGATATATTTAAATTCAGAATGTAAATGTCAGCGTTGCATTAGCACCCGTAAGATAGGTGCTTGCCGCCTCCATTGCGTTTGATTTTTCGGGTTCAACGGTGCCCGATGCAACCGTTACAATATTCTCTACCTCAAACATGGAGATATTCATAATAGGCTTTTCAAATTTCATTTTTTCTACCTCCTTGCGTTATTCAACCGTTACCGCAAAATCAGCTTGCTGTACCTGTGCGTTAATACCCCTAAGAATTGCGCCTATTACAACATCACCCTCTAATGAAGTTTCGGTTGTCTGCTCCTTCCCGCTATATGTAACCTTTATCGGGGCGGAGCCGTTGGCAACTGTTACATGAAGCTTCGCCGCCGTTACGTTTTCATCATAACCCTCTTCTGTTGAATACGACTGTGACTCGACACTTGTCAATGTAGCAGTTATTACCGGCTCCTCAACTTTAGGTGTAAATAATACCTTTGTAATCATAGTCTTAGTTGGATACTTGCTATTATTTGCTTGGCCTGTTAAATAGTATACGGTATCTTTTTGTACTTCTTGGTTAAGCACCGATTCATTATCGCTGCCGTCTTTGATTGTGATATTACTTGTTTTAAGAGTCTCTCCCTTCGAATCAAGGATATAAACATCCGCTTGTCTTCCTTTGGTATCTTCGGCCTTAAAAGTAACAGAAATTTCTCCGTCAGTCGGCGCTGTAAATTTAACGACCTGATCAGTGTCTATGTTATGAGATGCCTGTTGTCTATCAAAAGTCATAGATGTCATTGTAACGGTTGCTCCGTTCATGGCCTCAAATAAAGCTTTATTTGTGAATGGAAGTTCTGTCGGCTCCTTATACTCAGCTTCATAATAGTCCGGAGCGAATGTTACGCCGATAATTTTAGCGTCGACGTCTCCTCTATTGGAATATCCCGGAGTGCTTAAGTAATATGCTTTATCTTTGGTAACCTCTATTGTGGCAGTAGTACTTGTTAAGCCTTTACTCACTTTATCTGACTGATATAAAGAATTTAACTCTGCGTCATAGATAACTCCGATGCAAAATCTCTCGGATGTAGCCGTGTTTTGCAATGTAAACGAAAGATACCCATTTTCCGGAGCTGTAAACTTAAGGCCCTTGCCCATGGTTTTTATACCCTCAGTCTCCGTAACAAAGTTTGCCTGCCTTCCTGCATACACGCCGGTTGTCTCAATTGTTGTATTCACAGCTTCAAACATGGAATAATTTTCATTTTCTGCTGTATAATCTTCGAAATCCCATACGACTGTACCGGTTACCGTATTCTTATCGTATGCCGCATTTGCCGAAATTGCCATACCTGCGAACGCGCCTGACGCTACAGCGAAAGCCGAAACGCCGCTTATGAATTGTTTAAAATTCATTGTTTTCATTCCTCCTTAAAGAATTTTATATTTTTAATAAACGCCGCGCGTAAGAACCTACACAAACGCGCGCCGCGATATTAACGCAAGTTATTTGCCGCCGCGTAGGTTGGCGGCGGCAACTTTTAAAATATATATCCTCGCATACGCCGCCGGAAGGAGGCCGGCGTTTTATATCGCTCTCGCGGCGCCCTAATTCCGCATGATGAGAGCAATAG
>CANRAG010000033.1 GCA_947628515.1 uncultured Clostridia bacterium
GCGCTATTGCTCTCATCACGCGGAATTAGGGCGCCGCGAGAGCGATATAAAACGCCGGCCTCCTTCCGGCGGCGTATGCGGGGATATATATTTTTAGCAGTTGCCGCCGCCAACCTACGCGGCGGCAAATAACTTGCGTTAATACCGCGGCGCGTCTGTGTAGGTTCTCACGCGCGGCGTTTATTAAAAAACATAAAATTCTTTAAGGAGGAATGAAAAAAATGAATTTCACAAGATTCATAAGCGGCGTTTCGGCTTTTGCTGTGGCGGCAAGCGCGTTCGCCGGCATGGCCGTTACGGCAAATGCTGCTGTTGGCGATCCAAATATTACCGGAAGCTATGCGGATGGAATATTCTCATGGACAATAGACGGAGCAGCGGACGATACAGGTTTTACAGCACAAGACACACATACCTACACTGCTACAGCAACTAATCAGAGTAATGGTGATAACGTTGAACTCACTGTCGTTCCGGGTGGAAGGAATAATAATTATAACAACAAATATGATGGCATTTTAGACGGTAACATTTTATTTGTTCGATCATCGGATGCAGGAACAATCTCCGATCGTTATATAAAGGTTACACCGTCAGTGGACGGTTACTTCGTTTTTGATTTAACAGGTACGCGTGTATATGGTAGTCGAAATGATTACAACTCCTACATATATGCAAACGATGTAACCGACGCCGAAGGTCCGGGCTACACAGTGACAACCGATAATCTTATTTTTAACGCTGCAACATATAAAGGCTCATTTACAAAAACAAATGCATCTTATGAGATGCAGGCGGGGCATACATATGTAATATCCATGCTTGGCGGTAATGCAGTGAACAATACTGTAAAATTTTCAAATTTAAGATATTCGCCTATGATTAATGTAAATGCTGTTGTTGCCGGAGTTGGCACAATAAAGACTTACAAAGCTCCGTTAACAGATAAAAAAATATATTATGAAAAGTATATTGAATATAACGGTAAGTACTATGAAACATCAGAAAATGCTCAAGAACCGCGGTTTGCCGCAACATTTGACACCGCAGGCAGCAAAGATATTACATATACAGAGGCGGCTGTTGATTATGCTGTAGAAGGTGAAAATATTCCGGGTGTAGATCCCGAATTTTCTAATATCCGTGACAGATTGGCGGGTGGAAACGCAGGTAGAATATCAAGTAACAGCAAAATAGCTACGATAGATTGGACACCGGATGTTGACTCGGAAGTTACACTTGTTGTAACAGCCGCCGAGAGATCAAATGATGAGGGTGGATCTACTACTATTTCTGTATATCTTGTGGATGGAGAAGGTAACCGTACAGATACAGGAAAACAACTATCATGGGGTAGGTCGGCGCATAGTGCCCAGACAGAAACTATTACCGTTTCCGCAGGCAGCAAGATTGCCTTATTCTTTAATGCAACGTATAGATCAAACTTGTTTGTTGATTATGTATCCTTAACAGCTACATCTTTAGCACCGCCGGTGACAACAACATCCAAAGCCTTCGCGTTTGACACCATAACAGCGTCAAATGACATTAAGACTGTTAAAGTTACGGTTGACGAGACAACAAAATCAGGCACAATTGATTTAAGCAATATAAGCGGAGATTTAAAACTTGCAATAGTAATCAACGATATTCCGGATGACGCTAAGTCGGTAACCGCAGTTATAGAATAATCGGAGGTGACGAAAATGAAAAAAATCTTTATGAAACCGGTTATGAACATTGATGTGTTTGATAGCGAGAATGTTTTAACAACATCTACTGTTAATGGAACGCCTTTAGATAGTCCGGAGAGTATTGATAACGGTCAATACCAGAAAGCTACGGCTAGTTGGGCCTCTGATGAACTGACATTTACATTCTAAATTTAAAGATATTAGATAGCAATTAACCAAACAAAAGGACGGCAGCAACCTACACGCTGTCTTTTTGTTTGCCGCCGGTTCGCGCGGACAAAAAAAGAGAGCAAAGCGCTCTCTTTTCGGTATTATTTTCCTGCCAGAACAATTCTTTTTGTTGCGGCGGGGATTATGGCGCTGTCCGTATGCGGAGTGAACTCGTAATCAACGGTTTTATACATGCCGCCTATCGTGGCGATTACCTTGCCAGAATCGTCGAGACAGTTGAAGCTTGCGTCAACTGAACCGGGGCCTTCAAGGAAGGTTCTGAAAGAAAATTTAATGTTATAGTCGCCGTTCGGCTCTACGGTGCAAGACTCTATTTTAAAGCTCTTCACGGAGTCCGAAGTGGTCGAGTCCACATCATATTCAATCGGAATGGCTCCGGAGTCCGCCGGCTTTTCGGTCGGCGCGGCTGTGGGAGCCGCCGTGGGCGCTTCGGTCGGCGCGGGCGTTACCGCTGCCGGTGTGTCGGTTTTGATTATAACGGTTTGGTTCGCGTCGTCCCAGTCAACCAAAGCTCCGAAGCTTTCGGCAACGGCTCTTACGGGAACAAGTGTGCGGTCGTCTATTTGAACGGGCGCTACCTCAAGCGTTATCGGCTTTCCGTTTACGCTGATCTCATACACGCCTATCGTCATTTTTACCGTTGTTCCGTCCTTGACTGCGGTAACGGTCAGAGTTGGCTCGTCCCAGTCAACATCCGCGCCCATAGCCTCGAAAATCGCGCGGAGCGGAACCATGGTTATGTCCGACATAAGGCGCGGCGCGACGTCAAAGCTTATTTCGCTGCCGTTTAGAGTAACCTTAATATCATCATCGGCGGATACCGTCGTAAGCGCCGCGATAGCGAGTGACGCGGCGGCAATTAGTGAAACGAACTTCTTTGTAATTTTCATACATCTCATCCTTTCAGTACAAATTATACTACTTCTGCTCCTGACTGAATATCGTTAAGCGTTGTGAGAACGGTTAGTTTTCCGTCATGCTCCGCCGATAAAATCATACCGCATGAATCAAGCCCCATCATCTTGCGCGGAGCGAGATTGGCAATGAATATGACATTCTTGCCGATAAGCTCCTCCGGGTCATGGTATGCTTTGATGCCTGAAAGAATCTGGCGCTTCTCGCTGCCGACCTGAAGCGTAAAGCGCAGCAGCTTCTTTGATTTCCTGACGGGTTCACATTCGAGAACTTTACCCACTCTTATATCGAGCTTTTCCCATTCCTCAAAATCGATATTTTCCTTGTAGGGGGCAATCTCAACCTTTGGTTCCGAGCTTGCCTCCAACTCCGCCGCGAGCTCGTCAAGCTTCTTTTCCATGTCTATTCTTGCAAACAGTACAGCGGCGTCGCCCACCTTTGCGCCCGCCTTTGTTGCGCCAAAGCGCTTTGTGCTTTCATACGAAAGCTCCGTCGCGCCTATTGCCGAGGCAATCTTCACTGCTGTTTCGGGCATATATGATGTCAAAAGCGCTGCGATTATTCTTATAGTCTCAACAAGGTTATAGAGAACTGTGCCGAGACGCGGCTTCGTTTCATCGTTTTTTGCCAAAATCCACGGTGTCGTTTCATCGATATATTTGTTCGCGCGGTTTACAACCTTCCATATCTCATCAAGGCTGTCCGCTACGCGCAGAGCGGACATCTTCTTTTCAACCGCTCCGATTGCGTTTGTCGCGGTTTTAATCAAATCATCATCAAATTCTCCCGGCGTATCGTTCGGGCAGATAACTCCGTCAAAGTATTTGTTCACCATCGCGACCGTTCGTGTAACGAGGTTGCCGAGCGTGTTTGCGAGGTCGCTGTTATAGCGGCTTATAAATACCTCATATGTGATTGTCCCGTCCTGCGCGAAAGGCATTTCATGGAGCATATAGTATCTTACCGCGTCAACTCCGAAATGGCGCACCATATCCTGCGCGTAGATAACATTGCCGCGCGACTTGCTCATCTTTTCTTCACCGAAAAGCATCCACGGATGTCCGAATACCTGCTTTGGCAGCGGTTCGCCGAGAGCCATGAGCATAATCGGCCAGTAGATCGTGTGGAAGCGGAGAATATCCTTGCCTATGATATGCACGTTTGCGGGCCAGTATTTCTTGTACAGCTCGCCCGGCTCGTCCGTGTTGTAGCCGAGCGCGGTTATATAGTTTGAAAGCGCGTCGATCCACACATATATAACATGTCCGGGATCGAACTCTACCGGTATACCCCATGTAAAGCTTGTGCGAGATACGCACAAATCCTGAAGTCCCGGTTTTATGAAGTTGTTTAACATCTCGTTCTTTCTGGACTCCGGCTGGATAAATTCCGGGTTTTGCTCAATGTAGTCCTCAAGCTGCTTTTGGTATTTTGACATCTTGAAGAAATAGGCTTCCTCCTTTGTCTTTTGCACCTCTCTGCCGCAGTCGGGGCATTTGCAGCCGTCTTTTAGCTGTGTCTTTGTCCAGAACGACTCACAGGGAGTGCAGTACCAGCCCTCGTATTCGCTCTTGTATATATCGCCCTGGTCATAGAACCTTTTAAAAATCTGCTGAACCGCCTTTATGTGGTGCTCGTCGGTGGTCCTTATGAACCCGTCATAGCTGATATTGAGCATATCGGCAATATCGCGTATTTCGCCCGCTATTTTGTCCACGTGCTGCTGCGGCGTGATACCGGCGCTTTCCGCGATTTCCTGTATTTTTTGACCGTGCTCATCCGTGCCGGTGAGGAAATAGACGTCCTTGCCTATAAAACGGTTATGGCGCGCGATTGCATCCGACAAAACCAGCTCATATGTGTTGCCGATATGCGGTGTTTTTGATGTGTATGCGATCGCCGTTGTAAGATAAAACTTTTCCTTGTTCATGTAGAAATTCTCCTGTTAATGTTATTTGTCTAAAAATCTGTCCATGAGCGTATAGCCCTTTTCGATATATATTCCGGTGCGCTTACCGTTTTCTTCGGTATATGTCAGTCCCGAACCGCCGTCCGCCTTTGTCGAATTATAAATGATATACGGAACAGGATCGCTTACGTGCGTTCTTAAGCTTATCGGCGTCGGGTGGTCGGGCATTATGAGCATTTTAAAGTCAACGCCCCTCTTTGTAAGCTCGTCGTTGAGGAATTTCACAACAACGCTGTCGATTGTTTCGACGGCAAACTTCTTCTTTTCGGGCTTGCCCTGGTGTCCCATTTCGTCCGGCGCTTCCATGTGCACATACACAAAGTCGTTGCGCAGTATCGCGTCAAGCGCGGCCTCCGCCTTGCCCTTCCAGTTCGTTTCACAGTTGCCCGTCGCGCCGGGAACGTCTATAGACTCCATGCCCGCGCATTTTGCGATGCCTTTTATGAGGTCAACCGCCGAGATTACAGAGCCTTTAAGCCCGTACTTCTCATAGAAATTTTCAACCGACGGCTTTGTGCCCTCGCCCCACGGCCATATGGATGTAGCCGGGTTAAGCCCTCTTTCCACCCGTGATTTGTTTATCGGGTGATTTTTTAATATCCGCTCCGACGCGCGCATCATCTCATACAGCTTTTCCGCTCCGTCTCCCTTGGGGAGATAGTTCTTTATGCAGCGGTCTGAAATGTCATGCGGAGGCGTCAGTTCGACATTTGTCGAGCCGCCGCTCCATACGCATAGGTGGCGGTAGCTTATGCCGGGATAGAATTTTATAACGTCCGTGTCAAGCTCCTTTGCGATAGCCTTCATAAGCTCCGCGCTCTCCTCGGTTGTTATCTCGCCGGACGAATAGTCTATCATCGTTTTGTCCGCGTAATTTTCCTCGTCAGACAGCGTTACAAGGTTTGTTCTGAATGTTACGTCGTCATCCTTCATATCAACGCCGATTGAGGCGGCTTCAAGCGGCGAGCGTCCCGTATAGCTCTTTTTCGTGTCATAGCCCATAACCGACAGGTTGGCAACGTCCGAGCCCGGCTTCATGCCGTCCTGAACCGTTTTGCACATACCAAGCTCGCCGTGTGCGCACATGTAGTCGATGGTCGGCTTGTTCGCCACCTCAAGAATGGTCTTGCCGTCAAAATAATCGACGGGATAATCCGCCATGCCGTCGCCTAAAATTACAATATACTTCATATCTTTAATCCTTTCTGTATAAATGCGGGCTGCGCATATTTACCGGCGAAGCCCTTTATTTTAAGAGGACTGAACACATATGTCTACCAGTGAAATTTAGTAAGCTGTCCCATATTTTTTAAGTTACCGAAGCCCATCTGCCGCATTGCCTCGTATACGACAACCGCGACCGCGTTTGAGAGATTAAGGCTCCGCGCATCGGGTATCATGGGTATCCTTATGCAGCGTTCCCCGTGCTCGTACAGCAGTTCCTCCGGCAGTCCGGCATCCTCTCTGCCGAACAGCAGATAGTCGTTGTCGCGATATTCCGCTTCGGTATATATATGCGGCGCCTTTGTGGTCGCGTAATGGTATCGCGCCCCGCTATGAGCGGTCTTTAAAAAGAAGTCGTCAAGCCCTTCATAGAATTGCACATTTAATAAATCCCAATAGTCCAGTCCGGCGCGTTTCATTTTTTTATCATCTATCTCAAACGCCATCGGTTTTACGATGTGCAGTCCGCAGCCTGTCGCCGCGCAGGTGCGCGCGATATTTCCCGTGTTCTGAGGTATTCTCGGTTCTACAAGAACCACGTTGAACATTTCATATTCCTCCCATATATTCTATACCTATTATATTATACCATATACGGGATTTGTTTTCAACCATAAATTAAATAAAAAAATAAATTGTGGCTTACGCGGGGAAAAGGTGTTTTGGTCCACAATTTATTTTGTTTATGCTTATTAAATACAATGTCGGCGCGGCCCGTGTCCGCCTTATTACTTAATAAATTTAACCATGAATTTATTGAGCAAAGGCCGCGCGATTTTTACCGCGCTCTTGGGGCATAGCTCCTGACAGCAGAAACAGCGTATACACTTCGATTTGTCAATAACGGGCCTGCCGGTATCCATGCTTATCGCATGCGGCGGGCAGCATCTTGCACATTCGCCGCAGGATACGCATTTGTCATATTCCATCTTCGGCCGTGAGGACAGCTTGTTTACAAGCATCGAATTAAGCGCCGGCGGAAGATTTATAAGCTTTAAAAGATTGAAATGGCTTTCGGGCTTTATAAAATCCGATATTTTTACCGAGTTAATATTTTCGCCCCGAATATCGAGCATATCCGCCGACGGCGGAATATGTCCGCGCTCGGATGAAATTCTTACCGTGTCCACTTCCGAAGCGTCATAGCCTATGACCGCGCTCGCCGCAAGGTCGAGCGCATACGGATTGGCGCTCGCCATTACCAGCCCTACAAATCTGTCCTGACCGGAGGTAGGGCCGTCGCCCTCCATGCCCGTTATCGCGTCCATAATGCTGAGCGCGGGGCGCACGCGCTCGCATAAGTCAACAAGCATCGAGCAGAACGCCGCTCTGTCGTCGAGTCTGAAATGCATCTCCGCCTTATATGTTCCGGGTATGACTCCGAACAGATTTTTTACCGCTCCGGTATAGCTTGTCATGGCGTGCGTTTTCAGCTTCGGCAGCGATATAATGACGTCGGCATCAAGGACGGGGTTAATTATAGGCATACGTTTTATCGTATGTCCGTCCTTATACTCCGTTTCCGTAAATCCGGTATCAAAATTAAGCTTAGCGCTCGTGCCCTCTATAGCCTTATCCATGCCGCATGCGCGGTATACCGCTTTAAGCATGGCTTGATTATACGGGCCGCCGGGACTTTCCGCTATGGTTACAATACTGCCCGCTTCCTCTGCTATTCGCACAACCGCGTTTACAAATGCGGGATTGGTTGTAACCGCGCTTTCCGGGCGCTTTTTCGACACAAGATTGGGCTTTATAACAACCCTGTCGCCCTTATGCACGTACCTCTCTATTCCGCCTATAAGTCCGAGCGCCGTTTTGACGCCATCATAACAGTGTTTGTAATCGTCACATTTAATAATCGAAACCGTGTTATCCATATTTCTCCGTTCTGACTGAAAATATTAACCGCGCAGTGATTTAATTCACGAAAAGCCCTGTGCGAATTATGCAAAGTTCTGTCGAATAGGGCTTTTTAAAAACAATGGGTAAGCCGTAAGGCCTACCCATTGAGAAATAATTCTGAAATTAAAGGATTGAAACAAGTCTCGCAAGCATAGCTGCCGCTTCCGCTCTTGTCGCCGTTCCCTGCGGTACGAATGATAAATCATCGTAGCCTTCAATAATTCCGAGGTTTGCCGCGCCGTATACGAAATCGGCAATCGCTCCGCTTATTGAAGCGGCGTCCGTGAATGAAACCGGCGTTGTATTAAGTGCCTTGCCCTTTACCTTTGCCGCCGCGCTCACAAGCGCCGCCATTTCCTCACGATCTATAATATCGTTAAGCTGTGAGGCTTTAAGGTTAAGTCCCTGCGGAAGAATGCCGGCCTTAACCGCCGCTGTGTAGTACGGCAGTGCCCAGTTAGCGCTTTCGTTAGGAACAACATCAAGGCCTAACGCGGCTACAACCATCTTGAGGAACTCACCCTTTGTTACCGTGTTTTCGGGATAGAATTCGGTGTCGGTAACGCCGTTTATAATTCCCTTTGCGTAAAGCATGTCGATGTTCGGTCTTGACCAGTGAGTGATACAGTCAACGAATGAACCCAAACCGCTTGAACCGCCGATATCGATCGCGCCGCCAATCTCGTTTGAACCCGTGCTGCCCGTGCTGCCGGTGTTACCGCCGGTCGCTGCCGTTGTTGACGCATGAACTATGCCTTCCTCGTCAATTTCCTGCCCCGGCATCCACTGTCTGCCGGTTCCCGCGTCGGGAAGCTTTGACGCGTCGAATGCGGCGGGAGTATAGCTGTTCGGAGTAAGTCTGATGTTTGCGTCAGGCTGCGTTGTGTACTGCGAGTTTGCAATGTGGTCGTTCATATACCAGCTGATGTGAGGCGGCTGGTTGTAACAGTTGTTATACGCGCCCGATGAGTTTCTGTAAACATCGTCGTGCTCGAATGTGTAGAAGTTGTAATTTGTCGGGATCGTAGTCGTGTATACTCTTAAAGCGTATGTGTACTTTGTCTTTGTAACTTCAGCCTCAATGTCCTTGCCGAACGAGCCCTGGAGAGTTACCTTTTCAACAACATCCTCTTTGCCCGTCTTTACGTATGATACAAACTCCTCGCGCCAGTCGCCGAACATATCGCACTGACCGTTTGTGTTACCCTTTGTTGAGTTGATTGAGCTCGCGCCCTCCGCGACAAAGATTGTATCCACCGACTTGGTGTCGTCATTCCACTTTGTGAGCGTAACGTGATCCTGAAGCTCATCCTGGAGATCGCCGTCCCAGTAGATACGGCCGTTCATTGACAAGCCCGCCTTGTTGAGATCGTCGCAAGCCTTACCGGTCATATCATGATAGCCGGTACCGCCCGCGCCCCACATTACGTAGTAGCTGTCGCCGTAGCCTATGTTACCGATCATACCACGTCCGGTATCCTTGGAGCCGTTTATGGTCTGGATAAATCTGCCGGTCTTGGCGTCCTGGAGATGAATACCCCACTTAGCTCTGCCCAAGGTGTTATCCGCGTTAATAGCCTCGCTTATCTTCATATCCGAGAGTATTTTGTTGCTGTAGGCGAAGTTGTCGCCCTCGTCGTTGTAGT
This sequence comes from uncultured Clostridia bacterium, assembly GCA_947628515.1. Lineage (GTDB taxonomy): Bacteria > Bacillota > Clostridia > UBA1381 > UBA1381 > Ornithomonoglobus. The sequence goes on from CANRAG010000033.1 coordinate 9,585, forward strand.
CCTCTTTTGCCGTCAGCTCCTCAAGTCCCGGATTGGTGGGATCGAAGTCGCCGACATGGATAACGTCGCCGTGTTCAAGCTGTGATGACCAGAGGATGGTGCCGTCGTCATCATACCAGAGCGCGCCCGTTGAAACCTCGTCCTTGCCGTCGCCGTCAACGTCAGCCGCTTCAAGCTGGTGGTTACCCTGACCGACATATGCCTCATAGCCCGACTTATAGCCTTCCGAACCCGGCTCCGTGTCGAACTTCCACTGACATACGAGCTTATTGCCTTCAAGCGTATATGCCGCCGCAGCCTGACGCTGTCTGCCGTTCTTACCGAAGTAATAACCGCGCCCTACGACCATTGACGGCTTCTTGCCGTCGAGATATGCTATCGTGCCGTTGTAACGCTCGGAACGGTTACCGAAGTCGTCGCCGAACGAAAGCGATGTTTCCATAGAGCCAACCGTATTGTTGGGATAATAATCTATTGTGTCTATCGCGGCGCCGGTCTTGCCGTCAAACGCCGTTACGTACAGCGGCGCCTGCAAAGCCTTACCGCCGTTCTTTGCCGCCCATGAATCCTCATAAGCGCCCGCCTGAGCCTCGTCGCCTATAATCTTGCCGACGCCATCTTTTGCGCCGTCAGAGGTTCTTACCATAACCTCCGCGCAGCCGTCCTGGTTGAAATCGGCAACACAGAGTTGTGTATCATGCGCGCCCGCGCGGATGTTCCAGCCCATGTCAACACGCCACATGAACGTGCCGTCGAGCTTATACGCGTCCATATAAACCTTACCGGTACGGCCAGATGACGCCGCGTCCTTCGCGTCGGACGGGTTCCAGAGGAATACGATCTCGTATTCGCCGTCGCCGTCAAGATCTCCGTACGAGCCGTCTCCCGGCGCATAGTATCCGAAGGTTACGCCCTCGCGGCTTGTAACGTATCCGCCCTCATAGTCCGGTGTGTTCTGAAGCGGGATTTCTATGTAGTTGTTATCGAGTACTGCAACCGACTTTGACATTGTCCCATTGCAAACTACGGTGTAGTAATCATTTATTGTGCCGCCCTTATCAACGTAGTTTGTGATAGCGCCCTCTGTAATCTTCTCCTTGTTGCGGTAAACCTCGAAGTTGGTATCTGCCGGCTCGGTTCCGAGACGTCTCCATGAGATGAACACGCCGTCCTCTGTCTTTACCGCCACAACGCCTCTGTCAAGGTTTTCCATGTTTCTCGTGATTGCCGAAGCTGCAAATGCCCCCGCCGTGGTAGGCATAACAAAGCCTGTTGCGGCAACCTGTGCAAGAACAAGCGAAGCAACCGCGATTTTCTTAAGGTTCTTCTTTGTACTTCCCATTGTACAAACACTCCTTTCTCCCTATATCTAAATTTACGCGCAAAAATCCTATACGCATTTATATACATGTATTATAACACAATGTGCATAATTTTTAAAGATACTTTGGATTTTTTTTTGTTCAAAAATCAGTGTTTTGACGAATGACAGAGCGGCTATGTTTAATATACGTCTACCTTAATTCTCGGTTTATTATGATATGTCACGCTCATGACAAGTCCTATCGCGAGCATGTTTGTAACGAGCGATGTTCCTCCGTAGCTGATAAAGGGCAGGGGTATGCCCGTAACGGGCATTAGTCCTATGCACATTCCCACATTTTCAAATACATGAAACAAAAACATTGCTCCCACTCCCACGCATATAAAGGAGCCGTAAGAGTTTTCGCATTTTTTCGCCGCTTTGAAGCAGCGCATAATAAGCAAAAAGAGCAGTATGACAAGTATCGCCGCGCCTACAAAACCGAATTCCTCGGAGAACACGCTGAATATGAAGTCGGTGCTTTTTGTGGGAAGAATACTCATTTGGTTCTGTGTTCCCTGCATAAAGCCCTTGCCCCAAAGCTGGCCCGAACCGACCGCGATTTTGGACTGTATAACATTATATCCGCTGCGCAGCGGATCAATGTTCGGGTCAAAGAACACGTCGATACGCAGCTTTTGATATTCGTCAAGCACGAAATTATATATAAGCGGCAGAGATATGCCGACAAGCGCAATAACAGGTATGATATATTTATATGAAAGCTTCGCGATAAAAAGCATACAAGCGAACATAAACATAAAAACAAGCGCGCTTCCGAGGTCGGGTTCGAGCATTATAAGACCGACAAGAACCGCGATATGAAGAAGCAGCCCCAAAAGCACTTTTATATCATTTACCTTGTCCTCAACCATTGACAAATGATACGAGAAGGTGAGTATAAAGCACACCTTTGCAAGCTCGGCAGGCTGCAGGCCGATTGAGCCGAAACGAATCCAGCTCTTTGCGCCCCAGTCGCCGGATGTGCCGAATATAAGCACCAGTATCAGTATCGCAACCGAAAAAAGGTAGATATATTTTACAATGTTCCCGAACTGCTCGTAATCAAAAAAACACAGAAACAACATTGCCGCGACACCTATACAGCCGGCTGCCGACTGCACTATAACATTTGAATTCGAGCCTGTCGTGCGCGTGGCGGAGTATATTATAAATATGCCTATTGTGGTTATGACAAGAGTTAGAATAAACAAAAACCAGTCAAACTCCTTTGTCATAAGCGCCCGCTCGCCGTATTTTTTTATTTTGTTTTTCCTCATTACTATATCCACCTTCTTTTTGTATATACTGATTATACACTGTTTTTGGGTGCGATGTCAAGCGGTTTTACCGTTTTATAAATAGCCGCAATAATATATTTATTGCAATCCGAACATAGCTTTGCAAATATTCTTTCCGGCAGATGTTTCGAATATAGTATCATATGCCTTTTTTACAGCTTCTATCGGTAAGTTATCCTCGTAAAGGTTCACCAGAAAATCGGCTTCAACCAATATACGGTAATCAATGCCGTCAATATTTGTATATGTATGATGATGTCCCACAAGGTACTGAACGCGTTCGGAAGCTTCATTATTAAATCCGAGCCTATAAAGCAGCTTCTTTGCGACATTAGGGCCTTCCTTTTCCTGCAATGCGCCGCCGCAGCTGCCGTATTTTTCCTCACATAAATGAATTCCTATATCATGTACGAGCGCCGCCGCCTCAAGGATAAATTTCGTATCGGCGTCCACTCCCTCAAGCTCCGCAATAAGCTTGGCATAGCCATGCACCTTGCAAAAATGCTGTATCCGTTTCGGATCGCCCGTATACATCCTGATCATTTCGTAGTGTAATTGTTTTAGCAAATTTTCTGTATTTGTCACCGTCATCACCTCTAAAAGTATTCTTCTTTTTTACTGTATTCGCATCATAGCCAGAACCGTCTCAACGTGTACCGTGCCGGGGAACATGTCCGCGCCGGCGCATCGGGCGGGGGTATAGCCGTTGGCGGCGAGATATTTTGCGTCGCGCGCGAGCGTTGCGGGGTTGCAGGATACGTATACTATCCGCTTCGGCGCGGCCGTTACAATCGCGCGAAGCGTTGCCTCGTCGCTGCCCCGCCTCGGCGGGTCGAGAATTACAACGTCCGGCTTCATGCCGCTTTCGATAAGCCTGGGAACAGCGTTTTCCGCGCTGTCGGCGAAAAATTCGGCGTTTGAAATTCCGTTTCGCCGCGCGTTCTTTTCTGCGTCTGCCACAGCTTGCTTAACGATCTCAATTCCCGTTACGCGCCTCGCCCGTTTCGCGGCCGCAAGCGATATGGTGCCTATTCCGCAATATATGTCAAGCACGATGTCATTTTTTGTGATTTCGGCGTATTCGAGCGCTTTGTTGTACAGCATTTCGGTCATATACGGGTTTATCTGATAAAAGCTCTCGGGGGATATGTTAAACCTGATGCCGCACAGCATGTCCGTTATTTCCGGTTTGCCGTATATGAGTCTGTTTCCGTTATTTGTTCCGATATATACAGATACTATTTTATCGGATACCGCCAGAAGCTTTCGGATAAGCTCTTCGCGCTCCGGCGGTCGGTTGCCGCCGATTGATAACATGACCATTATTTCGCCCGTCGCTCTTGCGTGACGAATAAACAGGCTTTTTGCGTCGATATTGTATTCGTTTGAGTATTCTGTGACCGCGGCGTTTATATCGCTGTTTATCTCAGGGCTTATCAGGCAGTCGGATACCGGTACGACGTCGTGAGAGCCGTTCGCGAAAAATCCGCTTATATGCAGGCCGTTTTCGCTTTTGCCCATCTGATATATACATTTATTACGATAGCGCACAGGCGTGGCTGGGGAGATAAATTCATCGCATAAAAGCTCCTTAAAGCCGCCTATGCGTCGCAGCGCCGCTTCAATAAATCCCTTTTTCGCTTCCCTCTGCGCGTTGTAATTCATATGCAGAAGCCCGCAGCCTCCGCAGCGCGGATACAGACCACATTCGGGCGTTATTCTGTCCTTTGACGGCGTTATTATCCTGACGAGCCTTGACAGCGCGTAATGTGATTTCACCTTCGTCACTTCTATCTCAACCGTGTCGCCCGCGACCGTGTACGGCACAAAAACAGTGAAACCGTCTACAGTCCCGACACCGTTTCCGTCCGAGGATATGCCGGTAATTTCCGCTATATACTTTTCACCGTTTTCCACCATAAACATGCCCTCCGACGAATGAATTTATTTACTGTATATTGTACACCATTTCAATTGTTTTTTCAATAGAAATAATGATAATTAACTTTTCCGGCAAAAAAACGGCGGAGCGCAAACCGCGCACCGCCGTTTAAGCAATTTTTTTATTCTTCAACCTTGAAAAGCTCATATTGATCGGACATTGCGCTTTCAATAAGCAATACATAGGTGTCGGCCTTGGCGTCGCCCATATCCACCTTGTCGCTGACCATCTTTACAAGCATCAGGCAGTCCGTCGAAAAGGCCTTGTTATCCTCCGTGAGAGGATGGCTGCCGAAATTGACATAGATATAATTACGGCCTCCGGACGTGGTAACCGGATCGGACACCTCGTAAACCAGATTTTTCACCTCAACAGGCTTTTCGTCCTTGACATAATTCATCGTCAGAGTGTTCTGTGTGAATAACGCTTTTATATCCTGGTCGTACATCATGGTCATTTGATGATCCTTCATATGAGCAGCCAGACGCAGCTGCTTTCCTATGAAGAAGTCTGCGGAGCTTATCGGCTGAGCTTCTATTGATTTATAGTCCTCGTCAAACGCGTCCACAATTGCGCTGAAACCGTCAACATCCGTTTCCAGCGTAATTTTGTCGGCGCTTTTATCGGCGTTTGTGCCCTTTTCCGCGTTTTTGTCAACCTCGGCGTCCGGTTCAATCTCGCCGCTTGCGAGCTTTCGCGCATGTTCTTCGGCCGAGTCTTTTTTGTCGCCGCATGCCGATACGGCAAAAAGCATTGACGCGGCGAGCAGCGCAGCTAAAATCCTTTTCATTATTGTACCTCTTATCTTATAATTAAACTTTCCCCTGTCATTTCTTCCGGTTTTTCAAGCCCCATCATGTCGAGCATTGTCGGGCAGAGGTCGCAGAGCTTGCCCTCCTTGAGCTTAACGTCGCCCTCGCCGATAACAATCATCGGAACGGGATTGGTTGTGTGAGCTGTGAATGGCTCCTTGGTTTGCGGGTCGATAAGACAGTCGGCATTGCCGTGGTCGGCTGTAATAATAGCCTTTCCGCCATGCTCTAAGATCTTATCCACCATCCTGCCCACGCAGGCGTCAACCGCTTCGACCGCCTTTATTGCCGCGTCCATTATGCCCGTGTGACCGACCATATCGCAGTTTGCATAGTTAAGAATGATTACGTCGTATTTATCCTCGTCAATCGCCTTGCACACGGCGTCGCAAACTTCGGGCGCGGACATCTCCGGCTTGAGATCAAATGTGGCGACGTCCGGTGATTTTATAAGTATTCGGTCCTCGCCCTCAAACTGACGCTCCTCGCCGCCGTTAAAGAAGAAGGTAACGTGAGCGTATTTCTGCGTTTCGGCAATTCTGAGCTGTGTTTTGCCCAGCTTTGCCATGTACTCGCCGAAGGTCATTTGCAGCTGCTCCGGCGGATATGCTACCGTAACATTCGGCATTGCCGCGTCGTATTGCGCCATGCATACATAGTTGAGTTTGAAATAGTCTCTTTTAAATCCGGTAAATTCCGGATCGACGAACGCGCGTGTAATCTGTCTTGCGCGGTCAGGGCGGAAGTTAATCATAATAACGCTGTCGCCTTCGCCTATCATACCGTTTTTGTCAACGACCGTAGGGATGATAAACTCGTCCGTAACACCGTTTGCGTATGAGTTGTTTATGGCCTCGACGGGATCGTTTTCCTGTATTCCTTCGCCCTTTACCATAGCGTCATACGCCTTTTCCACTCTGTCCCATGCGTTGTCTCTGTCCATTGCGTAATAACGCCCCGCAACGGTCGCGACCTTACCCACGCCGATTTCCTTTGTCTTGCATACAAGCTCCTTCATGTACTCAACGCCGGAGGTGGGCGGAACGTCACGTCCGTCATGGAAGGTATGAATATATACTTCGCTCAGTCCCTCGGCTTTTGCCATGTCAAGAAGTCCGTAGAGGTGGCCGTTGTGGCTGTGCACGCCGCCGTCCGAGAGAAGTCCGATAAAGTGCAGTTTTTTTCCGGCCGCCTTTGCCGCGCGCATAGCGTCCCGTAGGGCCTTGTTATTCCTGATTGTGCCGTTCTCTATATCCTTTGTTATCTTGACAAGCATCTGGTATACGACTCTGCCCGCGCCTATGTTGGTATGGCCAACCTCGCTGTTACCCATCTGTCCGTCGGGCAGCCCCACGGCAAGCCCGCTTGCCAGAAGCTGCGTGTTCGGATAATTTTTGAAATATGAGTCAAGATACGGCTTTTTCGCGGCCGCTATAGCGTTGCCCTCTGTATTTTTGTTAATGCCGTAACCATCCATGATGATTAAGGCTACCGGTGATTTTGCCATTTTGTTTTCTCCTTTTATTCCAACATACCCGTAAGGGACGTATAGCCGTTACGGGTATGTATAAATACATGGGTTAAATTATTTAGCCGCTCCTGTGATAACCGCGAAATCAGCCGACTTAAGCGACGCGCCGCCTATAAGTCCGCCGTCTATGTTCGGCTTTGCGAGAAGTCCCGCGCAATTCGCGGCGTTCATTGAACCGCCGTACTGGATTGTAACGGCTTTTGCCGTTTCGGAATCATAGAGCGAGGCGAGCAGCGCTCTTATGCCGCCGCAAACCTCCTCGGCCTGTTCGTCCGTAGCGGTCTTACCGGTGCCTATGGCCCAAATCGGCTCGTAAGCAATGATAACCTTCTTTGCGTCGGCGGCCGAAATGCCGGCGAACGCCTTTTTAATCTGTATTGAAATCCAGTCCATTGTTATGCCGGCTTCTCTCTGTTTAAGCGACTCGCCGCAGCATACAATCGGAGTAAGACCTGCCGAGAGCGCCTTCTTAGCCTTCAGGTTCACGGTTTCATCCGTTTCGTTATTGTATTCGCGTCTTTCGCTGTGCCCCATGATTACGTACTCTACGCCGAGATCTTTAAGCATCTCCGCCGAAACCTCGCCCGTGTACGCGCCCTTTTCCTCGTAGTGGAGGTTCTGCGCTCCAATCTTTACGTGTGAGCCTTTTGCGGCCTCGACCGCCGGAGCAAGGCATACATAGGGTGTGCAACAAACGACTTCGCATTTTGCGCCCTTTGTGGCCTCAACAACCTCTTTGACATAGTTATATGTGTCTGACGGAAGCTTGTTCATCTTCCAGTTACCCGCGATTACATACTTTCCCATTATATTATCCTCTTTTCCTTAGATTATTCAGCGTCATCGAGCGCGGCAATACCCGGAAGCTCCTTGCCCTCAAGGAATTCCATTGACGCGCCGCCGCCTGTTGAAACGTGGCTCATCTTGTCGCCCGCGCCTGCCTGATTGACAGCCGCAACGCTGTCACCGCCGCCGACTATTGTCGTGGCGTCGAGGTCAACGAGGAGGTCGAGGATTGCGTTTGTGCCCTTTGCAAAGTTCGGCATCTCAAATACGCCCATCGGTCCGTTCCATACAACCGTCTTTGCGTCCGCAAGCACTGACTTAAACAGCTCAATTGTCTTAGGACCTATATCAAGTCCCATCCATCCGTCCGGAATGTTGTCCTCTACGACCTTTGAAGGCGCGTCATTATCAAACTTTTCCGTGATTACGGTATCGACCGGCAAAACAAGCTTATCCTTGCCCTCGTCGAGCATCTTCTTTGCGTAGTCGATATAATCCGGCTCTACGAGCGAATTGCCGATTGTTTTACCCTGCGAGGCAAAGAATGTGTAGGCCATGCCGCCGCCGATAATCAGCTTGTCAACCTTTTTAAGAAGATTTTCTATTACAGAAATCTTTGTCGAAACCTTTGAACCGCCGAGGATTGCTACAAGCGGTCTTTCCGGTGAGTTAACGGCGTTACCGAGGAACTTGATTTCCTTCTCGATAAGATAGCCCGCAACCGCCGGCTTAACAAGAGCGGAAACACCCACATTCGAGCAGTGCGCTCTGTGCGCCGTTCCGAACGCGTCGTTTACGAACACATCCGCGAGTGATGCAAGCTCCTTTGAGAATGTCTCAACATTCTTTGTTTCCTCTTTCCTGTACCGCGTGTTTTCAAGAAGAACCACATCCCCATCCGACATAGCCGCCACGGCCGCTTTCGCGTTATCGCCGACGACATTGTCATCGGCTGCGAATATAACGTCCTTACCGAGCTTTTCCGACAGCTTCTTTGCGACAGGAGCGAGTGAAAGCTCCGGCTTAGGCTCGCCCTTGGGCTTACCCATATGCGAGCAGAGTATTACCTTTGCGCCGTTCTTAATCAAATACTCGATCGTCGGCAGCGCCGCGACAATTCTTGTATCATCCGTGATTTCCTGCTTATCGTTGAGCGGGACATTGAAGTCGCATCTTACGAGGACTCTCTTGCCCTTAACGTCAACGCTCTCTACATTTAGCTTGTTTAACATATTAAAAGTCTCCTTTGCATAGCCGCGACGCGGCATAATTAGAATAAGTATATTCTATACCAAAACGGATTATTTTTCAAGTAATATTATGAATTTTTTTTACTTTATGAATAAAATAATCAAGTTCGATAAAAATTTATCAATTTTGTGTGGAATTTGCACAATTCACATTCCGAGCAGCCGCAGCGCGAATACCGCGGCGGCAATACCGGTCAGGTCGCCTATTACGGCGCAGGGAACCGCGCGTTTTATATGCTTAACCCGCGTTTTCGAAAAATAGACCGCAAGGCAGTAAAATGTGGTTTCGGTACTGCCGCAGATTACCGAGGCGAGTCTGCCGGGCAGTGAGTCGGCGCCGCAGTCGTTAAGTATACCGGAAAGAACGCCGATTGAGCCGCTGCCGGACACCGGACGTATAAGAACAAGCGGCATCACCTCCGCCGGCAGCCCGATTTTGTTCGCCAGAGGCGATATGAAATTTATCGCAAGCTCCAGCGCGCCGGAGGCGCGCAGCATGGCCGCGGCGGTGAGCATGGCGACGAGCGGGGGAAAGATGCTTTTTAAAATATCTATGCCGTCCTCCGCGCCGCTTATAAAATCGGTGTAGAGCGGCTTTCTTCGCGATAGCGCGATAATTATTACAAGCGCGATAATAGCGGGGGTTATGTACTGCATTTGAGCCTCCCCATTATCTTAACGGCAATCACTCCTGCGGTTACGGCGCAGGCTGACGCGAACCAGATAGGTAGTATTACAGATACCGGATTATGCGAGCCCGCCGCGGCGCGCAATGCTATTATGGTTGACGGAACGAGCTGGAACGCGGTGGTATTTAACACCACGAGCATACACATATTAATTGACGGAATTTGCGGCGTCGGATTTTCGCGATCCAGCTCGCTTGCGGCAAGCATACCCATCGGCGTCGCCGCGTTACCCATACCGAGCAGGTTAGCGGTAATGTTCATTGCGATATGCTCCCTCGCCTTGTCGCCGCTGCCGGGGAAAAGGCGGGTTATTAAAGGCGATATTACCCGGCATATAACACAGGAAATTCCCGTACGCTCCGCAACCCGCATAAGCCCGCACCAAAAGCACATAACTCCGGCAAATGAAATAAGCGTGGAAACAGACGACTGCGCGCCTTCAAATACAGCGTTTACAGTCTCGTCTACACGCCCGGTACAAATCGCGGTCACTATGGAAACAAGTATCATAAAACCCCAGATATAATTCAAAAACGCCACCCCCATAGTATAATATATGGCGGGCGGCGTCTCTTTATTTCTTCTTTTTCTTATCAAGTCCGACCTTTTTGCATACCTCGTTAAGGTTACAGCTTTCGCAGTGCGCCTTGCGTGCCGTGCATACCCCTCTGCCGTGAGCCACAAGCTGATGACAGAAATGGCAGCCTTTATCGGGCGGAATAATTTTTCTTAAATCCTGTTCAATCTTTTCGGGCTCGGAATTTGTTGTAAGCCCCATCCGGTTTGTAAGCCGTATACAATGCGTATCGACAACTATGGCGGGTTTGCCGTATACATCGCCGAGCACAAGATTTGCGGTTTTCCTGCCGGTTCCGGCGAGCGTCAGCAAATCCTCCATTGTATCGGGCACCCTGCCGTCGTATTCGTCCCGAATACGACGGCAGCAAGCGATAATGTTCTTTGCCTTATTGCGGTAAAAACCGGCGGAGCGTATATATTCGCACAGCTCGTCATAGTCGGCGTCGGCAAAATCGTCTACGCTTTTATATCGCTCGAACAGCGGCTTTGTAACTATATTTACACGCGCGTCCGTACACTGCGCCGAAAGCTGTGTCGCGATGAGCATTTCAAGCGGCGTGGTGTAATCGAGCGAGCATTTGACGTCGGGATAAACCTCTTCGAGCTTTTTGAGGATAAGCGCGGCGCGTTCTTTTCTTGTCATATGATTAAACCATTTCCGCGACAAGCATATTCATATCGTACATGCCCGCCGGCTTACCTGCCATGAATTTTCCCGCTTTGATTGCGCCCACGGCGAAAACTTCTTTGCTCGCGGCGTGGTGCGAAAGCTCTATCACCTCGTCGTTTCCCGCGAATATAATCTCATGGTCGCCCACGATAGTGCCGCCCCGAACCGCGCTTATCCCGATTTCGGTAGACTTTCTCTTTCTGCGTACGCTGTGGCGGTCGAATACGTATTCCGCGGGATAGGAGAGCGTTTCGTCAATCGCGTCCGCGATTGCGAGCGCTGTTCCCGAAGGCGCGTCTATCTTCTTGTTATGGTGTCTTTCAACAATCTCAATATCAAAATTGCCCTCAAGGAGCTTCGCGGCCTGCTTTGCAAGGGATATGAGCAGGTTTATGCCAAGGCTCATATTTGCCGAAAAGAATATAGGTATCTCCTTTGCCGCCGCTGTAAATTCCGCCTTCTGTTCGGCGCTGTAGCCGGTTGTGGCAAGAATGACGGGAGTATGGGAGCTTTTGCAGTAGTTGAGAATGCTTGTGAGGCATGACGGATGCGAAAAGTCTATTACGACGTCCGCCTCGCCTGTAAATTCGCCTATAGAGCTTACAACGGGGTATCCGTTGTTACGGGTTGTGTTAAGGTCTACGCCGCACACGATTTCGGCTTCGGAGTCCTCCTCGACAAGCCGTGATATTACCTGTCCCATTTTGCCGTTGCAGCCGTTCATTATAATCTTTATCATGTTCGTTTTTCCTTTATTCGGTTATATCAAATTATACTTTTTCATTGTCGCCTTGAGACTTTCAAGATTGGCCGGCTCCATGTCCGTAAGCGGCAGACGGAGATTGCCCGCGTTCTTACCCATAAGATTCATAGCGGTCTTTACCGGAATGGGATTGACCTCTATAAAGAGCTTGTTGCAAAGCTCAAGATATTCAAGCTGCATCCTTGTGGCCTTTGCGCAGTCGCCGTCAAGATATGCCCGGCACATATCATGCGTCTGCTTCGGACATACGTTTGCGAGCACCGAAATTACGCCCTTGCCGCCCAGTGACATAACCGGAACTATCATATCGTCGTTACCGGAGTATATGTAAAGCTCCGGAACCTGCGCGGCCACCTGCGCTGTATATGAAATATTCCCGCTCGCTTCTTTTATAGCGACTATATTTTCTATCTTCGCAAGCTCCTTTAATGTCGGAACGGAAATGGAAACGCCGGTTCTGGACGGTACGTTATAGAGGATAATCGGAATTTTTACCGCGTTCGCGATTGCCGTAAAGTGCGCGATAAGCCCTTTTTGTGAAGCCTTGTTATAGTATGGCGTCACCTGTAAAAGTCCGTCCGCGCCGACAGCCTCCGCCTCTTTTGAAAGCACGATTGCATGAGCTGTCTCGTTTGAGCCCGTGCCGGCGATAACCTTTATTCTGCCGGCCGCCTTTTTAACCGTGTATTCGATTGCCGCAATATGCTCCTCGTCCGGCATTGTTGACGCCTCGCCCGTTGTGCCGCATATTACGATTGCGTCGGTACTGTTTGCTATGTGCCATTCGATAAGCTCGCCGAGCGCGTCATAATTTGTTTTGTTACCGTCGAACGGAGTTACAAGAGCAACCGCCGAGCCGGTAAACGGTAATGTTTTTGCCATAGTATCAATCCTTTCACCATTGATTTGCATTTAAAATTTTCAATCCATGTATCCCTTGACTGTCAACAGCTCCGCCAAAAGAACCGCGCCGCCTGCCGCGCCTCTTAATGTGTTGTGGCTCATTGACACCATTTTATAGTCAAACTGTGTTGATTTTCTTAAACGTCCGCACGAGATTGCCATGCCGCCGTCTATAGTCCTCGCCGTGTTAATCTGCGGCTGGTCCGGCTCGTCGCTCTCGGTGTGAACGTATATGAACTGCTTTGGCGCGTGCGGCAGATTGAGCTTCTGCGGCTCGCCCTTATAATCACGCCACATCTGTTCTATTTCCTCCACGGACGGCTTTTGCACCCCGTCCTTAAACGAGAAGAAAATAGCCGCCGTATGCCCGTTTGAAACCGGGACACGGTATGTCTGACACTCTATTGCAAGCTCCGTTGACGGAACGATTTCATTCCCCTCTATTATGCCGAGAATTTTATTCGGCTCAACTTCGGACTTATCCTCCTCGCCGCCGATATAGGGGATGAGGTTATCCACCATCTCCGGCCATGTTTCAAAGGTCTTACCCGCGCCTGAAATTGCCTGGTAGGTTGTAACGATTGCGCGGTCGATAGGATATTTCATGTTTATAACCGCCATCGCGGGGAGATATGATTGCAGCGAGCAGTTTGACTTAACAGCGATAAAGCCGCGCTTTGTGCCGAGCCTTTTGCGCTGCGCGGGGATGATTTCAAGATGCTGCGGATTGATTTCGGGAATAATCATCGGCACATCCGGCGTGTGGCGGTGCGCGGAGTTGTTTGACACAACCGGACACTCCGCCTTCGCGTATCTTTCCTCAAGCGCTTTTATCTCATCCTTTTTCATGTCAACCGCGCAGAATACGAAGTCCACCATGCCCGCGATTTTTTCCGCGTCGTCCTGCGCGTTCATAACCGTCATACCCGCTACGTCCGCCGGTATTTCCGTATCCATGCACCATTTTCTTCCCACCGCGTCCCTGTACGCCTTTCCCGCGCTTCTGGGCGAGGCGGCAAGAACCTTTATATTATACCACGGATGGTCTGACAGGAGCGTTATAAATCTCTGACCGACCATGCCCGTAGCGCCTATTATACCCACATCATATTTTTCCTTCATTGCTTAACCTTACCTTTCATTCTATAAATGATTAATATTAAAAAAGCAATAGCTTTATGCCATTGCTTCCGTAACCTTTTACGTTATAAGCGATAGCACTCCACCGTTTGGTGACAGTCATACCGTTATTGGCGGCATGCCCAGCTCGAAGCCTGCGGAACTTCTCGCTTCGGCGCTTTCCCCTTTCACTGCAAATCATCAAATTACGCATATCTCCATACAGCTACTGTTGAATCGCGCGCCTCTACCTGTTTTTAATATATTTGTATTCTATCACGCTTTTATGGGCGTGTCAAGTGGTTTTGGCACTTTTTTCACGGTATTTTTGTGTAATGCTTGCAAAACCACGATATTTATGTTAGAATAGGGCAATGAGAAGAAAGGTTAACGGAGCGAGGGACTGATTTTAATGAAAACATCGGATTTCTACTATGATTTGCCGGCGGAGCTTATTGCCCAGGAGCCGGTTAAGGAGCGCGACCATTCGCGGCTCATGGTTTTGGACAAAGACAGCGGAAAAATAGAGCATAAGCATTTTTATGATATAGTTGATTTATTAAACGAGGGCGACGCGCTCATATTAAACGATACGCGCGTCATTCCCGCGCGGCTTTACGGCGTTAAAGAGGGAACGGGCGGCGCGATAGAGTTTTTGCTGCTAAACAAACGCTCGCTTGACACGTGGGAGGTAATCCTGAAGCCTGGCAGACGCGCGAAGCCGGGCGCGAGATTTATATTCGGCAACGGCGAGCTTAGGGCGGAAATACTCGATGTGATAAACGACGGAAACCGCCTTGTCAGGTTTGAATACGAGGGCGTGTTCGAAAACGTTTTGGACAAGCTCGGCGAAATGCCGCTGCCGCCGTATATAACTAAGAAATTGGAGGACCGTGACCGCTACCAGACGGTGTACGCGAAACATAACGGCTCTGCCGCCGCGCCGACCGCCGGACTGCATTTCACGCCGGAGCTTTTGGAAAAGGTCAGAAAAAAGGGCGTAAATATCGGATATGTTACTCTGCATGTGGGACTCGGCACGTTCAGGCCCGTAAAGGTCGAAGATGTAAATAATCACAGGATGCACTCGGAGTTCTATGTGCTTCCGCCCGAAACGGCGGAGCTTATAAACGCGACAAAGTCCGCGGGCGGCAGGGTTGTGTCGGTGGGAACCACCGCGACAAGGACGCTCGAAACGGCAGGACTTGGCGGAATGCCTCTTAAGGCGTCTTCCGGCTGGACGGATATATTCATCTATCCGGGCAAGAAATTCAATGTGACAGACGCGCTTATAACGAATTTCCACCTGCCGGAATCAACGCTGATTATGCTGGTCTCGGCGCTTGCCGGACGCGATAATGTGCTTGCGGCATACAAAACGGCCGTCGAGGAAAGATACAGGTTTTTCAGCTTTGGCGACGCCATGTTTATTGGAAGCAGGATTTCAAGCGATAATAAAAAAGACGAAAAGACCTCGTAGCCATGCGGATTGCGAGGTTTTTATTTTGCAGATTGTCAGTACAAAAATTTGTGGGTTATTCCGTTCTTGAAGTGCATTTCGGTTATTTTGCCGTCAAAAATGACAATTTTTTTTATTACCGAATTGATAAATTTTTTGAGAATATTTGTATCAATATGTTTGACTATTCTGTCGAAATTTACATACCGTTTTCCGGTAAGCTCATAAGACAAGATATTTTCTTCTGAATAAATATAAAAGTTGCAAATAACCCTTGATATTCCGTGTGATTTTTGGTAGAATAAAAATAGAATAAAGAGGAGGTCGAATGTAATGCGATTATATCTTGATAATTGCTGTTTCAACAGACCGTTTGATGACCAGACGCAGCTGAGTATAAGCTTGGAATCACAGGCAAAACTTGAAGTGCAGTATATGATTTTGAACGGAACTCATACATTGGTATGGTCATACATGCTTGAATATGAGAACTCGCAGAATCCGTTTGAAATCAGAAAAGAATCCATTATTAAATGGAAAGATATAGCTGAAATCAATATTGTTGAAAATGAAAATATTTTAAAGAGAGCGGAATGTTTGTCAGAGCGGGGAGTCAAGGCGAAAGATGCTATCCATATAGCTTGCGCGATTGAAAGCGGATGCGACTATTTCCTTACCACGGATATTGGGATTTTGAAGAAAGATATTGACAGCATCAAAGTAAGAAATCCGATTGAATTTATCAGTGAAATGGAGGGAGTGTAATGCTTAGAACTGATACGGTTGTAAGAAATGAGGGCATGAGAGTTTTACTGGAAAACTTAGGCAAAGTGGATGCAGAGCGTTTTATCAGTCTGATTATAAAAGAACCATTCGATTATACAAAATGGCAGAATGATTTGTTTGGAGATATGAGCGTCCGGGATTTAAGCAGAAATGCCATGGAGGCAACACAAGAGTAAACTTCACAATTAAATAATAAAAACGGCTGTAACAAGCCGTTTTTATTGTATTGACTGATAAAAAGATGTGTGATATAACCTGTTTTTAGAATCCAACTTTAAAAAATGGTGCAAACTCGGCAAAAATTGTAAGGCTGTTGTAGTAAAAAGCAAC
>CANRAG010000034.1 GCA_947628515.1 uncultured Clostridia bacterium
TTCAAACCCGGCAGGCGCAGTAAATATCCGGCTTGCCGTTATGCTGCCCTTGCTCCCCCATATTTCAAGCTCGCACTTATATCCGTTATCCATTCCGAACGACACCTGCGCCGTTACTCCGTCATCGTTCACAAGCGCCGCGCTTCCGTATATGTCAACGTCAAAGCCGTCGGTCTTATTAAGCTGTGAATATACCACTCTTGCGCTCTCTCCCAAAAGTTCCGTCGCAAGCCTTATAGTATATCCGCCGCAGTCTAAAAGCGCACCGCCTCCGAGGGCTTTGTTGTACCTAAAATCATTTTTAGCCCTTTGCGGGAACCCGAACGCCGCGCGGTAAAGCCGTATATCGCCTATGCTCTTTGCAAGCTCCTTTATCTCGTCAAGCTGTTTATGGAAGATAAACATATAGTTTTCATGTACCGCAAGATTGTTGTTTCGGGCTTGTCCTATCAATTCTTTTGTGTCCTTTGCCGACGTTGTTGACGGCTTTTCCAAAAATATATGCTTACCATGTTCAAGCGCTGTTTTCGCCCACCTGTAATGCAAGGCGGGCGGCAGCGGAAGATATACCGCGTCTATTTCGTCCGACGCTATCAAATCGGTATAGCTTGAAAACACTTTGCCGCCGTAGTTTTCTCTAAAGCCTTCCGCCTTTTTCGCTTCGCTTTCGATTATGCTTAATTCCGCCTCTTTCTCGCCGAACCATTCTTTTGCGTTCGCGTATGCCACGCCTATGTATTCGGCTTCTTCGCATTTTTGTATCGCCGGCATAAAACGCCGAAACGCTATCTCCGACGGGCAGATTATCCCTATTCGTACCTTTTCCAATGCTACCACTCCAATACAGATAATAAATTCCTAAGCTGTATATTAAGACAGTTATTCACTTGAACAAGCATATTAAGCGTCCTGTAATCCGTCCAGAAATATCCGTTGGGAAGTTCTTTAAGCTCGTCCTTATCTATTTCCATTATCACGTTTCTGTTCTGTTCATGATAAAACCGTCCGCCCTCTTCCGATAAAAGCGTATCGAATATCACGCCTTGCTTATTCTTTAAACGCTCGTTGAACAGCTTGTCCACATCGTTGTATTCTTCATTATGCATATATTCTCTCTGCACGCTCGGCGCAAGCTCTATCTTGTCAAAACACCCGACCTCCGGCTTTGCCTGCACAAGAAACTTCTTTACCCCGTTATCCGTGCAGGTCATGAGCCCAAATGTCGCTATTCCCGCCGCTTCAAACAGCGGCTGCGTCCAGCGCCGTACCTCCCTGCCCTCTATCTCTATATCGCAGAATACCACCTTAAAGCTGTACGGGGTTTTGCATACGATTTCATTGTCCTTTATGTTCCATGATTTTAATTCGCTTATCGGCACAAGCTTGTATTCGCTTTCGTCGAACATCTTGTAGTTATTTATGTATTGATATATACCGGGGAGTGATGTACATCCCTCCTGTCCGATCAATGTCTTATCGGCTATATTGCCCATATCCTGCATTGCGGAGCACGGAATACATGAAAGCACCGTTCGTGTGTCCATATTAATAAGGTTGTCATAGCGCATTAGCTCCTTTATCTGCGCGAGCGTCATCCATCTGTGGTTTGGCAGGACTTCTATATCCTCATCTACTTCGATGATGATGTTCCTGTTGCGCTTTTTGTAAAACCTCGATGACTGCTCCGATTGTATCTGATCAACTATTATCCGGTACTTTGACGCGTTTATGAAATAGTCGAGATACGCCGGTCTTTTCCCGCCGTGCTTTTGCGTGAAATTTGACTTTGTAGCCTGTATCGTCGGCGAGATTTGTATCTTGTTTATATTCCCCGGCTCTATCTTGGCTTGCATTAGATAATGCATTTCACCGTCAAATCTGCGGCATATTATACCGAGATAGCCTATCTCGTCCTGTATGATGATGGGCTGTTCAAGCACAACTTGTCCGTTATCTGCCTTTTGCAAGCCTTTTATGGTAAAGAAACTCCCATTCCTGCTTCGTATCTCTCCGCCTGCTTCGTCATAAAACCAAAAATCCGAATCGGACAGGTTGTTTTTATGTATCGATACATGGATACTTTGGTTTAGCTCCCGTACCCATTCCAAAAGCTCTGATGTTGTATACACCGGCATTCTATCACCTCAGTTTTGATATATCTAATCTCTTAAATATAAATACGTATTTCATCTATATCCGTATAGATGAATCAATTTAACACCGCATTCCCGAATGTTATTGTCCTGTCTGTGCTTAGTAAAGCTTCGTTTGTTGAATTTAACTGTACTAATACTTGACCCTGAATTTTTGTTCGTTTAGCTTCAACTAATCAATATAATTTTCCATTATCCATTCTTTAGCTATGTATAAGTCTATTTCTTTGTGGATGTCTATAGACTCGTCTATTATATACGGTATAATATTGTTTCCCATAAACCCCCACGGCTGCTGACCTTCTTCTCCGGACAACAAAAATCTCGTATTTAATACCCAAAAGTTATGGGACAGAAAATAACATTCGGGTAAATCCTGTCTGTTCGTTGAAATTTTGCCTTTAACATTCTTTTCATACATAGCCAAGCTTCCATCCTCATTAAGCGATTTAGCTCTTAGAGGATGGTGGTCGTTATCCTCATATACGGGCACAACCGCCGTTACCGACATATCATTCTTCATTATGTTTACACAATCGTCTATCCAAGAGGATTTTACTGTTACGTTGTTTGCAAGTATAACGACAAGTATATCCGGTAAACTTTCTTTACTTTGTATAACATTTAAGCCATGCATTATACAATCCACATGCTGCGCCGTCGGCAATGCAAGTTCCGCCGGTCTTAATATCGGCTCATATCCTATTTCCTTAGCGGCATTCAATATCTTCTCATCATCACTGCTGCAATACCGGCTGTCTATTGTTCGCGCCTGCTTTCCCGCGTTTGCGGGATAGAACAACACCGGTTTTCCTAAAATATCAAGTATGTTTTTATCCTTTAAAGTATTGTTTCCGCGGCCTGTTAATAAAGCGGAAACCTTTAAATCTGTCGTTTTCACTTATGCCACCCCCTTATGCCTTGCATAAAAGGGTGGGTATGGAATACAACAAATATTAGAGGTTATGTACCCCCCCCCCATTATATTTCCAGTATTTTCTGCCAATATATTCGGCCAGTTTTAAATCCTCCTCGGTGTTTATATCCACCGCTTCAAATTTGTTTACAAAATGTATATACGGTATAGCGCCTATACGACATCTGTATTTTGCAAGCGCAGCACGCGTTATTCCGTATAATCCGGTCGTTTCCTCGACCATCGGAAGCATGTCCTGACTTCTCGGCAATATACACGGTCTGTAATTTATGCTTGTGTTGTTAAGCCAGAAAAATCCTTGATGTCTTATTGCTGTAAAACATGAATCATATATTGCGCTGCTTGTTAATGTATTTACACAATCTCTTATTGACTCCGGCTGCAAATACGGGGCTGTTGCAAATAACTGAAAATAATAATCGTAATTCGGATATTGTTCGAAATGATATTGCAGCAAATCGTTTCCATTTGCTGTATTTTGCGCCAATTCGGCTTTTCTGTTTATTACTAAACAATTATTTTTTTCTGCGTATTCCGAAATTTCATCACTGTTTGTGTCTATGTATATATCGTCAAACACATCGCTCCCTATTGAGTGTTCAATTATATATTCATATAATTTTTTTCCATTTAATAATCTGAAGTTCTTCCCCTTTACTCTTTCGGAATTTGCCTTAATAGGTATAAAGCACGCTATTTTCACTTATGCCACCCCCTTATGCCTTGCATAAAAGGGCAGGTATGGAATACAACAAATATTAGAGGTTGTGTACCCCCCCCCATGGATATTATTTACATATGTATCTTCATCATCTATGGAATACGGTTCTATATGCGACACCGTTTCATCCATATCGAGCCACGCTCTCGCGTTTACCAAATCCAGTCCGTCGTCTATATCTACGCTTGTACGCTTGTCCAAAATAAATTTGTACGGATTTGTACCGTGAAAATAAGACCACTCTATCATCTTTTCCCTCGGTGCCAAAAGAATACCGTCCGTAACTATATATAAATTCGGCAGCTGCTGAGACGGCACATGCTTTAATCCCAATTCATAGTTTATCGGACCTTTGTCATCCCACAAGTACCTTTTTATTATTTCAAAAGATACCAGCGAATCATATCCCGCATCTAAAGCCGGAAAATACTCTCGTATTGCTTTTTTGTATACGTTCGGGAATACAAGCGGAGATGTGCATGTCGCCCACAGTATATGGTCGCCGCTTACGCATTCGGCGATATGCCGAACAACCTCGCCAAAGCTTTTCGTTTTTTCATCGCAGTATTCCGGCGCTCGTTTATGCGTTTTTGCTCCGTTTCTTCTCGCCATCTCGAGCATAATATCCGAGTCTGATGAAACCACTATAGTATTAACTTCATTAACCTTTTTAAGTTGTTCTATTTTGTTTATAAGTAAATTTGTTCCCGCAAACGGAGCTATGTTCTTATTTTTCAGCCGTCTGCTACCGGCTCTTACCGGGATTATTGCCGTAATACTCATTACTTCAACACTCCTTTGTGGTTATATTATCAAAATCTACACGTTCGAAGACTTCCAATCTGCCGCCTCGTGTGGCGTTATATATTTTTATTCCATGTTCATCGGCATATTTTTTTGCAGCCTGATACGCTATTGTTGTCTTGGGATTAAAGGTGGGTTTTTGTATTCTTTCATCCATTTCACCCATTTCCTTAGGATAATTATTTTTTATTTCGGCATTAACTGTCAGTGTTCCTGTTTCAATTGTACGATTGTAATTGTGATCACATCCGATGATATATAATTCCTTAAATCCCATATAAGCAGCCAATTGAATCATTTCATACGTTATTGTTAAACCGGAATAAAAATAATCTGGCACGTTCTCGGAAAATTCCGGTAAACGCGTTTCATTTCTAATACTTTCAACTCCAAAAATAGGCTTCACATAATAGAAGTACACATTCTCATTTTCTTTTGTCCCATCAGGATAATCATCACAGCTACGCAAACTCAAAAACGCCGTACTTCCTCCATTTATGATACTTCGCATATCCTCTTTTTTTATCACTGTAGCCACAAACGGATCTGCTTCGCAATAATATGTAGGTCTCCATTTCGTATGCGGAAACATATTATATATTCTATTGCTTCCGAAACTGTATTCACCGGCTATCTTATCAAGATCTCGCACGGTCAGACTTGGTCCGTTGCCAACAATAAAGCAACGCTCTCCTTTATGTATATCTTTAAATCTGCTTATTGCCTCGGGTGGATTTTTAACCTTTAATCTATTTTCTTTAATCAGTTTTCTGTCTTTGTAATGTTTTACTATGTCTCCTGGGAAATAATATATATATCTTAAAAATGTTATCCTTTTCAGCTTGTTCTTTATGCTCATAATTGTATCTATCCTTTCATTATATACTGCATTTTCGTTATTGTGTGCACTGGCATAAGTCACCTCGGTTTTGATTCACCTCTAAAATAACACGCATAAATCACTTATTCTATTAATTCAAGAAAAAATTTTGTTATTATTATATTTATTCTTTTATATAGAATCAAAAATATTTTATGCATTATATATGCGCAAGGCCAAAGGCATATAAT
Source organism: uncultured Clostridia bacterium (assembly GCA_947628515.1). Lineage (GTDB taxonomy): Bacteria > Bacillota > Clostridia > UBA1381 > UBA1381 > Ornithomonoglobus. The sequence continues at coordinate 5,687 of CANRAG010000034.1, forward strand.
TGCTATAAGGAAGTTAACGAATATATACCCCCCCCCGCACCTGCGTAATCTCTGATTTTAAATATTCCCCAGAAGAATTCACGGAACATATTATGCTCTTGGATCAAATATACCCCCAACGAACACGCTGAACATTGGCTTATCACTTTAACAGCTGTTTTCTTTTTTATACTTATATCCTTCATTAATATAAACACAGAAACCGACAAAATGAATGGCAGCAAGGAGTTGTTTGCGGTTAGATTCATATTGTTTGGCAAATTGATTTGTATATATTCGGCAGCATATATACCGACAAAAGAAAATAGTGCGACACACCTCCAAAATATTTTAAATATTTTTGATTCGGCTTTTGAATATTTTCCCAGGTATGCACCAACAATATATAAGTACGCAAACCATACAATCCCATGACTATGTCCTACATAAATCTGTCCATCCACAAACGGATTAAACATCATATAAATTGTTATAATAGCACCGGCAACTACTATCGTTATTAAATGTTTTTCCTTAGGCATACTGTCTATGGCCGCATTCATTAGCGGAGAAAGCAAGCACATCAAAACATACGTAACAACAAACCAATAATGTATTGTTAAAAACGGAAAAGCCGTTTTTAACAGATTACCTATCGTAATTTTTCCCCATCCAAAGCAGGCACATATAATAAAAATCACAACAGCATAGAAAAACACTTCTAACCATAATTTAAAAATTCTTTTCAATTCAAATGTTCTATTATACAAAAAATACCCGGATATAATAACAAATACATTTACAGCTGCTTTTGAAATACTCGAAAATACAGTCATAATTGCATAATTCATTGTTGACATTCCGCTTGGAGGCGATTTTATAATTTCTGAGTATCCTATGTAATGTATTACGGTTATAAAAACCATCGATAAAATTCTCAATATATCAATTCCTATTATTCTTTGTGACCGGTTATTATCCATTTGATCATTTACCTTTCTCTAAACCGTGCTCTCGCTTATTTAAGTTTCAGTGGTTTATCCTTCGCATATTGTCAGATTTGCGCAAACCTATGCCTTTTACTACGATACAATATGTGTTTTCTCTTTCCCTATATGATTCATCTCTTTATTACTTTCCTTTTCATGCTGTTTATAACAGATTTAACAAGCTCTTTTTCATAGCCGTTTACATAAATTGTCCATACGACAGTAATGTATATAACTGTAAAACATACCCCTTTTAATAAAAATCCCAATACTCCGTTTATCGGAATAAAATGCACCTCACATATTCCAAGTACAAAAACGATTATTAAGGTCAGTATTATCTTTATATGACATCGTTTAAAAAATTCAAATATATTTATCTTCAACTCTTTATAGTACAAAATATTCAAGCACACTGCTTTTAAAAAGTACGCAACACATACCGATACCGCCGCGCCAACCACTCCTATTATTCTTGAAAGAAAATACGATAATATCACATTAACCGCAGACGTTGCACACATTATTATAGCCTGTATTTTTACTTTATTAAGCGCTATTATCGCTGTGTTTGCTATTTGCTGCGGCTGTGTGATAAATGTGGGAACAATCAATAGCAATGCAGACATATATACTTCCTCATATCCCTCTCCAAGCCAGCACATTATGAAATCTCTGCCCAAAACAGCAAATCCCAATACCAGAAAACTCACTATCATAAGGTTTATACGCCCTACTTTTATCATCAACGGCAGTACATTTTTGTCATTGCTATTACTTGCCGTTATGCGCGACACTTTGGGGAGAAACAACCCATTTAATGCTTCTGAAAAAGTCCACACATATCCCTCTATTGCACTGGCAAGAGAAAACTTGGTTATGGCTACAGTATTTGCTACCATTCCTAATATTGTTGGCATAAAATTAAATATAAATCGTTGCGCAATACTGCCAACAGAACTCCATATTGAAAACCCAAAAACATCCTTCAACATTTTTCGGCTTCGATAACTAAAATTAACTTTTATAGGGGTCTTCCTTTTTATTATCCCAAGCTTTACAGTTATTATTATTACAGTGCTTAATGCGTTTACGGCAACAAGCATATATACTCCTTGTCCGCACAGCAGTGCCATAACCGTAAAAACGACTGTCATAAGCTTCGCTGCTAAGCCGCATATCTTTAGTGCTGCGAATTTTTCATATGAGGTCAATATACCATTTAGTGTTATAAAAGGAAAATTTATTAGTGTGGATATTGACGCAATAACGTATACTACCCGAAATTTATGTATCTCCTCCGGTGTAAATCCCGTGTATATCCTCCCTATGTGGAAAAACACTATTGTAAGAACAATAAATATGACCACCGTTATAGCGAAATAGAGTTTGTAGACAAGTCCAAGACAATTGTTTATGCTCTCTTGATCATGTTCGGCATTGTATTTAGATAAAAAACGCGATACTCCCGCGCTTAATCCAAAATCCAACGTAAACATGGTTATAAGTGCCGTCGCAGTGGAATATAATCCGTAATCGCTATCGCCTATCATTTTTAGCATCCATGGTGTATATACAAAACCCAACACCATATTTAGTATTACAGTTATATATGAAATAATTGCTCCTGCTTTAATTTGTTTTGAACTATCTGCTTCAATATCATTTCTATTTTTCATTCTATTTATTATCTCTAATCTCTATAATATAAATCTCTCGTATATACTTTATCCCAAACATCATCCAACTCTTTATTATAACGATTTGCAATGATAACGTCCGACATTGTTTTAAACTTATCTAAATCGTTGATTATCCTTGAATCAAAAAATTGCTTTTCTGTCACTGTTGGTTCATATATAACGATCTCAACCCCCTCTGCCTTAAGCCTTTTCATTACCCCTTGTACAGATGACTGTCTAAAGTTATCACTATTGGTTTTCATCGTCAACCGGTACACCCCTACTACTTTAGGTCTTTTCTCCATAACTCTTTTAGCAATAAAATCTTTTCTTATCTTGTTAGCATTTACGATAGCTTCTATAATACTTTCCGGCACACCATGATAGTTTTCCAACAGTTGCTTTGTATCCTTTGGCAGACAATATCCTCCATATCCAAATGACGGGTTATTGTAATGATTGCCAATTCTTGGATCTAATCCTATACCATCTATTATTTGCTTTGTATCAAGGTTTTTTAATTCTGCATATGTATCCAATTCGTTAAAATATGCTATACGTAGTGCCAAATATGTATTTGCAAAAAGCTTGATTGCCTCAGCCTCATCTAAATTTGTAAATAGCTTCGGTATATTTTTCTTGATTGCTCCTTCTTCCAATAATGCCGCAAAATCCTTTGATTTTTGTACAAGTCGCTGATTATCTTGCGGAGAACCGACAACAATTCTTGTAGGAAACAAGTTATCATATAAAGCTTGTCCTTCACGCAAGAATTCAGGCGAAAACAAAATATTATCATACTTTAATTTTTTTCTTATAAATGTGGTATACCCAACAGGAACCGTAGATTTTATTACAACAATCGCATCCGGATTATTCTTTATTACGAGCCTTAGTACCGCTTCCACAGTCGAAGTATCAAAATAATTTTTTTCTTCACTGTAATTCGTAGGAGTTGCTATAACGACAAAGTCGGCATTATTATACGCTCTTTCAATGTCTGTTGTAGCAACAATATTTATATTTTTTTGAGTTAAATATTCCTCTATAATTTCATCTGCTATAGGTGAAATTTTATTATTGATCATGTTTACTTTTTCTTCTACGGTATCTATAACCGTTACTTCATTACATTGTGCCAATAAAATAGCAATAGATAATCCTACGTATCCCGCACCTGCAACTGTTATTTTCATATAATCCCTTCTTAATTTCAATTTATTTAAACAATAGTTTATTTCTAAGTTTTTTTAAGTCGTAATTATCAATGTATCTTATTCTTCTTAATATTCCTTCCATTTTATCAAATATGTTTTGTTTGAACTTTTTTTCTACCAGTTCTTCATACATAACATCCTCAACTAAATATTTAGGATGATTAAGAGGGAACTCCATCGGATATGTAGGAGCATTATAATATGCTTGTATCTTTTTAGATAACTTATTTATATTATTCAGCGCATGCCCACTATCCTCTGTTAGTCCTATGTTGGTAACCATATTACATTTCGGCGTGATACATAATTGATGCTGTAACCTCGTAGATACATCACATTGAAAAGTCCATGCCGATAATTTCTTTCCTTCATCTAATAATTTTTTCTTTTCTTCGACTATTTTTCTCAAATTACGATATTTCTTGTATTTATTCTCTATGCATTGCAATTCATATTCATTTTGCATAAAATCCATATTATAGTCCATATTACTCCATACACGTTTCCATGTAGCCCACCCCCAACAACATCCTCCGGAATAAAAATAACTATATGGAGTATTATCATATATACCCAAATGGTTCATGGCGTTAATCATACAAATTCTTATATCATCTTTATATCGCTCCAGAAGTTCATAACCGAATCTAAAAAAATCTTGGCTTAATACGCAATCATCTTCTATAATAATCAATCTATCCACATATTCAAATGCCCAGCTAATTCCGGTGTACATTCGCATTCCGCAACCTAAATTCTCATCAGAATAGTTTTTATGTATATCACATTCCCAATCTATATTCTCTACTATTGCTTGACACTTTTTTATATTCTCAGTATCGTCATATCTTCCTGCCCTTGGTCCATCGCATGACAAAAACAGTTTTGATGGTCTTGCCTTTTTTACTGATTCAAAAACCTTTTCCAAAGTATTAGGCCTGTTAAAAAAATTTATAAAAACCGGTACATCTATTTCACTCTTATATTTTTGCATAATGTCACTCCCTATATTTTATAACTGCCGCCGGAACACCAACAGCGATTCCATTGCTCTCAATCTCACCCTTCACAAGGCTTTTTGCTCCCAAAACAGCTCCGTCTCCAATCCTGCTTCCCTTTAATATTGTGCAGTTCGCGGCTATCCACACGTCACTGCCTATCTCTATTCTTTTTACTGTGTTTTTCTGTTCCCGTATCAATTCGCCTTTTGCCATCCCATGGTCCATGTCGATTATGTAGCATTGCGCGGCTATGCGTGTATTACTGCCTATTTTCACTCCCCCTCCCCCATTTTTTGAGGCGTATATTATTGTTCCGCTTCCTATGCCAACATTGTCGCCTATTTCTATTAATCCATCTCCCCATAATGTTGCACCCGGATACAAAACTACATTCTTTCCTAACTTTAAATTTTGATTTATTAACACGATGTCTCCGACCAATGCAGCCTTACAACCTGTTCTTTTGAAAAATATGTATTCTCTGTAAAGTCTCTTTATCCTATTTTTAACACTATCAAACGCGAGGATTATATTCATTCACTCAGCAGCTCCTTTAAATCCTTTTTAAATTGCCTATCCAATTCCTTTATCTTCTTTCTCCCATCATATCCGTCATTAAAATCAATGCCCATAATCACCTTTGCTATAACCTCCGGCCTTTGTTCTTTATAATAGTACATATCTTGCCCTATCGCCGAGCCTTCAATTGCCGGTATTTGTACCGTGACAACGCGTAAACCGTTTGCCATATATGAAAGAATTTTTGACTGAAATGAAGTATTGCTGAATTTCTCATGCATGGCTTGCGTTGCCAATCCAATTTGGCATTTTTGTATGTATTGTATATATTCCTCTCCCGATCTTGTTCCGTCATATTTTACGGTAGCCTTTGACTTCTTATTGATTTCATTTATCAATTTTTTTATATCTTCAATCTCTTTTTCGCTACCAACCCCCAATATATGTACATAATAATTTTTAGGGAGAAATTCCGCACACGCGACGGTAACTTGCGCGCCATTCTTTCTGACATCAAGCGTTCCGGCATATATAACATGAATTTTTCCGTCATTAAATGAAATCTTTCTGTCCGATTCAACTTGGTATGTGCCGTGTATAATACAAGATGGCTTATGCTCTTTGTTTACTTTTTCATTCAAAAGCTCGGTCGGAAATATGTACTTATCCGCGCATTTAAAATAATTTATTTCTTTTTGCCTGTTTTTATCTGATTTATTTATAACATCATTGTAAATCTCCTCAATCTCAAGAATAAGCTGAAATTTCTTTATTTTCTTTGCTGCTCTTACCACATTCATTAGTCCTAACGAGTGATATACTATTATCGGTTCGTTTTTTCTTGTATGCGTAATCAAATATAAAAAAAATCCGACATTGCTCCACACATATGCTATAATCTTTTGAATCGTATTTCCCCATTTGAACGCGGGAAGTTTTATAAGCTCAACATTGTCAAAAATCATCTCCCTTGAGCCGCGCATATATCCCTTATTTGATGTTAGCCCGGCAGATAAAACAGACACATCAAATCCTATTTTAGTTAGTACCTTTAATATATAGTTCACCTTGATTGATGCCGCCAGACTATATGTTCGTCCTTCGTCGGAAGATATATCGTAATGCGCCAAATATTTTATGCTTTTCATCGTAATCCCGATACCTCCCAGAAGAATGCGTATTGCGGGCTCTGTCGTATAAAGAATATAAGTATAACCGTTATAGCCACAAACATCGCAAGGTGCTTTTCCTTTTCATCAAATGTTTTTATCATATATGGAACCAGAAGCATTATATATACCGAAAAGTATTGAACAACTCTCATTGCGCTTGGATTAACAAATGTCAACGGTATGAATATCAGCGAAATCATAAGAGCATTATAGGCATGTATTGATTCCGGATACATACGGATTGTAGATTTCAGTCTCCACATTGCCACCAAGGTTATCAATATCATGAATGTTGTAAATGTATATGTTCCCGCTCCTATGTAAACATCATACCCTTCATATCCCGATGTTTCGGCAAGATATTTAAACATACTATCTTTAAGTATAAAACATACTATCATGGCCATAATAACAACTATAATATAACGCTGTGTTATCTTTTTATTATACACAAAATAAAATGGTATAAATATTAGACATGATTTATGTACTGTGCTCATCAAAAGCGTAATAATCAAAAGCGTTATGAACTTTCTCTGTCTTATAAAACGATCGCACATGAAAACCACCACTCCGGTTGCTATTGTCTGCCTATGCCCTGTAATAGAAAAAAAGGAATAGAACAGACACGAATATATCAAAAAGCTCATGAACACGTCTTCTGAATGCTTATATAACCATATGCCCATGGGAACAGTGAAAACTACTGCGATAAATATAAGCCAACCCTGATAATCCTTGCAGAATATTTGAAATACCTTCTCCAGGATAGGATATCCGGGATCTCTCCCTTCGCCTCCTTTAAATATTACTGAAACAAAGTCATCAAGCAACATCTTCCACGATGTATTTATAACACGATCAAAATGATTAACTTTATATCCGTATGTATCAGCCCCCACGCTCCACGCGCGCAATCCCGATAAGATGATCCATTGCAGTGACGCTATAATGCAAAACTTTTTTTTGGGAGCTTCGAAATTGTCTTTGCCTTTCTCAGACAAAAACATATAGCGCCATACAAACAATAATAAAATATTAATCAGATATGCTGCCATGCAAATCCCCCATACCAATCAATTCTTTATACACTTCTAACGTATCCTCAAGCAACTCTTTTTTTTCAAAATTCTCACTAACAAAACTCACGCATTTATCGGAATAAATCTTTTTACCATTTTTATATATCACGTTTATTTTTTCATACATTGCCCCTACATCTTCACACGAAACAGCATAACCGCAGCCATCGCCTATAAGCTCCGGTAAACCGGTTGAGTCATATACGATAGATGGCGTTCCGCAAGCCATAGCCTCCGCAACCACCTTTCCAAACGTATCCTCACGTGATACATGTACATATACGTCTGCACACGAATAGATTTTCGCAAGCTCGTCTGTACCGTTAATATAATCTATGTGTGTAATGTTATCCGGTAGCTTTGCTCTGTTCAATCCGCCGCCTACCATAACAATGTGCATTGTGCCATCAATCATCTCAGAAATCTTTAAAATGTCTTTAAATTTATCCGATTTCTCGTTCCAGCCACCGCCTACAGTCAAAATGATAAACTTATTCTTGGGGATATTATATTTTTCTCTTACATCTTCTCCCCTCGGATAAAATACATCTAAATCAATCCAGTTATATATTCTCTTTATTATTGCGGCATTTTTCAGAAACGACTTTCTTGCCTCATTTGTTACCCAATCCGAAACCCCTATCACGCCCAACCGCGGTATTGCTTCAAATCGGCTTTTTTTATCACGCCACATTTTTGATGTACGGTCAAAAAACCAACTCGGATTATCTTTTTTAAGTCTTGGGCAATCATGACATCCGGTTTGCCATTTATAGCAGCCGTCCATTGTGTAGTGCGTGCATTTGCCGGTATAAAAGAAGCAATCATGCAACGTTATAACAGTTGCTATATCATTTCTTGCCAGGTAATCCAAAAGCACATTAAGATTAGTATAGTTCCCATGCAAGTTATGTAAATGTACAATATTCGGTCTTATGTCAGCTAACCTCTTTATAATTTTCTTTGTTGTATAAGTTGAATAATACCCTTGCTTACCCGATATTCTCGATAATAACCCATGTACTTTAACATCATTGTCGGAATTAATACGCTCCGATATTGCATATGTACTGCATCCATTTCCATAGAAAATGTAATTTTCTATATTACTTTCTGTCATATATTCGGACAACTCCGTGCAAATCCGTCCCGTGCTGCCGCTTCCGCATACGGCGTTAATTTGTACTACCTTCATTCACTAATCCTTTTAAATAATTATATAAACTGTTTTGTATTTTATCTATTTGATGATTTCTTTTTCCGTATTCCCATGCTTTAACTCCATACTCATTGATTAAGTCGGGATTTCTGACCAACTCATTTAATTTCACTTCTATTTCCGCCTTATTGGTAGCGGTTATCGCGGCATCATTTTTTATCAAGCAATCCATGGACGCCACATCCGAAGGTCCTGCGGCAAAAATACATTTCGCCATTGCCATATAATCCACAAGCTTTGTAGAAAACGATTGGTGCACGGCAAGTCTGCTTTTTAAATCAAATGATTCGACATGAACCAACACATCCGCTTCCGCCTGTACTTTCTTTACCTGTTCCGAGCTTATTCCGCCTTTGATATTGATACTGTTAGGAATATCCAATGCTCTTTTCATTTTTGAGGACATTGGCGTAAGCGTATATATGTCAAGCTCTGCCGCTTTTTTGTCTTTATTTATTTTACTTATAGCTTGCCCTATTGCCGCAAGCTGTTTATATCTTCCCGAACCGATATTGCCGGTATAGACAAACTTGATATATTTATTTTCACTTGTATAATGCGGCATATTTTCAAATTTCGCGCCCTTGAATAAAAGCTTGCATCGTTTTTTAAAACATTTTTCATATTCTCGCTTCTGTATATCGGATATTACATATAAATACTCGCACAAATCAACCGTATTTTTTACCTTTCTCCTCTTGTACAATCTGTCTATCCAATACAGCGGAGACATGCTGAATTGCCGTAAAGTATAGTTATCATCCGATATATAACCTACCATAGGTTTATTTGTATATTTCTTTATATAACATGCTATATCATTCATATATGACGAATAATATATCGGCATAAACAAAATATCCGGGTTGAAATCCGATAGAAATTGGCTTAGCTCCTTACTTTTCCATCTTCCTATTTTCCAAATGAAATCTCTCGCCCAAAATAATACCATCCAACGCTTTTTTCTTGCGTAATTATATATTTTCTCATCTACAACGCTAACAATATCCTTGTTACTAAGTTGGAATTCATGTCCTGATGGTTTTTGACTGTTTTTTAAATTAGCGATTAAAGATTTTTCGCTAATTTGAAAATATCGATTTACAGTATTATTTTGGGGATTACCATTCATGCAATATATATTGGCGATCTCTATATCTTTAATGCCTTCAAAAATATTGGAAAATGAATTTCCAAAGCTATTGTTATTGTCCCAAGCTGTAGCGGATAAAACAAGAATTTTCATATTCTTAATCATGTCCTTATATGCAAATTGGTGATCGTCTATAGCGAAGATACAATCCAAGTAATATTCGGGCAACAGAAAATCCCATCCATTTTACTCGATGTACTTTTTTAACATATGGATAATAATTGTAATCCACCAAATACCAGTATTTCTTCATTTTCTTCAGTAAGTCTCCCAATTCCTTTTTCTTTACAGTTGTAGATAACGCAATCCAGAGTACATATTGCTGTGCCAAAAAATTGTCTATATATAATTTTCTGTCTTCTTCTATATCTTTTAACGACGCATATTGAATTATAACCTCACTAATATCACATAAATTTTTCATCCCAATATTGGCAGTTGCAGATTCTGTATTTTGTTTTCTGTATACATAAAATTCTTTATTTAAAAAATACACACTATTAATATACAATAAAATTTTTATGCTCCATTCAATATCCTCTCCGAGTTGTCCTATCCGAAATCTTAATTTGTATTTCTCTATAAAGTCTCTATTTATTACTTTATTCCATGCGCATGACATGTAAATGTCTTTATTCATCAAATATCTAATTTTTTCCTGCAAATTTAATGCGTTTTCAAACTTACTGTCTCCTATACAACCATTCCCACCAAAAATATTGTTTTTTTGATAGAATTTTTTACAACCAAAAGTAATAACATCATAGCCCTTATTATCAATTATATGAGCTATTTTTTTCAGCGCATCATTATCATCCCAATAGTCATCACTATCCAAAAACAATACATATTCACCACAAGCTATATCTAACCCTGTGTTTCTGGCGCTTGATGCTCCACCGTTTGCTTTATGTATCACCCGTACTCTTTCATCTTTAACCGCATATTCATCACATATTTGCGGCGAACCGTCATCGGAACCGTCATCAACCAAAATTAATTCAAAATCTTTGAAGCTTTGACTTAACACGCTGTCCACGCATTGATGAAGATACTCCTCCACCCTATAAACAGGCACTATTATACTGAATAATTTCATAATCTCGCCACCATTCGATTATCAACAACAAAGTTTTTGTACCATTTCTGAAAGATATATATAGTCCAGAGTTCACTTGCTCTATTTCTTATTCCTTGCATATGCTCGTTAAACACAGACATTAAATATTCATAATTGAATATTCCCTGCTCCTCTATAAAATCCTTATTTACAAGAGATAGAAAGTCGCTTTTTAACTCTTTTCGCAGCCATAAACCTATTGGCACGCCAAATCCGTGTTTTGCCGCCTGCATAAGTTCTTTGGGGATAAGATCTTTGAAAGCTTCCTTAAATATCAGTTTTCGCTGTTTCCCTCTTATTTTATATTGGGAAGGAATACGCGCGGCAAGCTCGATCATGTTTTTGGAAAGCATCGGAACTCTTGTTTCCAAAGACGCAAGCATACTGTTCCTGTCCACCTTCGCGAGCATATCCCCTTCCAATACAACCTTTAAATCCAAATACAATGTCCGTGATATTTCGTCTGTAACATCTTCATATTTTTTATAATATGTCTCTATATTGCTTAAATCCTTTTTACAAGAATGTTGTTTTAAAAGTTTGTCTAATTCTTCTTCCTTAAATCCCAAACGCATGGTGTTTAGACGGCGTTCATATTGGCTTTTTTCACTGTTATATATTACTTTGTTTATCTTTCTCGTAATTGCACTTTTATCAGGCATAGCAAAAACGCAACGTTCAATCAAATTATGTCTAATAGGTGATGGAATACGCTTGTACAACTCGGAATAATAATTTATTAAATATTTATCGTATCCCGCAAACAACTCATCCCCACCATCTCCTGTTAATATGACTTTAACCTCTTTTTTTGCGAATTCGGAGACTATGTACGTCGGTATTTGTGACGAGTCGGCAAAAGGCTCGTCTATATTGGATATTACTTTGTCCAATATATCCAATGCTCTGTCAAAATCCAAATACATAAGATGATGATTGGTTTTATGGAATTTGGCAACAATATTTGCTCGATTACTTTCGTCATACTCCTTTTCTTTAAATCCTATTGTAAATGTATTTATCCTGCTTTCAGACAATTTTGACATAATTCCGACTATAACAGTCGAATCAATGCCGCCACTTAAAAATCCCCCTATTGGCACATCCGCAACCATTCTGTTTTCAACCGATTCAAAAAGTGTCCTTCTCAATTTACGTTTACATTCATTATAATCCATGATTAAGTTATCAAAATTATATTCGGCATCCCAATATTTCTCTATTTTCAAATGAGCCTCGGAATATTTCATACAATTACCCGCTTCTAACTTATATATATTTTCAAATATTGTAAGCGGGGCAGGTATATATGTTAATTGTAAATAAGTTTCCAATGCCGTTTTATTTATCTTCTTTTCAACTATCCCCAAAGCCAAAATGCTTTTCAGTTCGGACGCAAACAAGAAGTAATTTTCATCAATATAGTAATAAAGCGGCTTTTCCCCTGCTCTGTCTCTGTATATATACAGTTCGTTTTTATTTATGTTAAATATACAAAAAGAAAACATGCCATCTATGTAGTTTATAAATCCATCGCCATATTCCTCAAACAAATGCAATACTACTTCGGTATCGCTCTCCGTAGTAAATTGATGACCTTTAAGTTTCATTTCATCTTTCAGCTCTTTATAGTTATAAATCTCACCGTTGAGGACTATCGCCAATGTTTTATTCTCGTTAAGTATCGGCTGTTTTCCGCCGTCAACATCAATAATCGAAAGTCGCCTCATTCCAATCCCGATGTTTTTATTAACGAACACGCCATCATCGTCCGGACCTCTATGAATGATTTTATCATTCATAAGATTTATTTTTAGCTGTATATCTTTTTGTTTCAGATTGTTGTTTATTACAACAAATCCGTTTATTCCACACACAACTACAAATTCTCCTTATACCAATCTATCGCAAGCCTTATGCCGTCATCAAAGCTGTAGTCCGGAGCATAGCCCAAAAGTTCCCTCGCCTTTGATATATCCGCATTACTGTGCTTTATGTCTCCCGCTCTGCCCGGTCCGTATTTCGGCTCTGTATCAACGCCAAGTATTTCGCAAAGCTTGTTGTATAAATCTATCAAGTACACCCTACCGCCGTAGGCTATGTTGTACGCTTGTCCCGCTGCTTCCTTCGGTGCAGCCATGCCCTTTATATTCGCTTCTATTACGTTATCTATATATGTAAAATCCCTCGATTGCTTGCCGTCTCCGTTTATCGTCGGCGCTTCACCGTTAAGCAGCGCCTTTATAAATCTCGGAATGACGGCGGCATACGCGCCGTTCGGGTCTTGCCGTCTCCCGAACACATTAAAGTATCTGAACCCAATCGTTTCAAGTCCGTAAAGCTCCGTATACAGTCTTCCGTATTCCTCATCTGTCTTTTTCGTGAGCGCATACGGTGAAAGGACTTTTCCAACTCTGTCCTCGCGCTTCGGCAAATTCGGCTCGTCCCCGTATACCGATGAGCTTGAAGCGTACACAAAACGTTTCACTTTTTGCTGTCTTGCCGCTTCCATCATATTTATCGTGCCGCCTATGTTTATATCCTCATATAACAGCGGCATTTCGATACTTCTTGGCACACTGCCCCATGCCGCCTGATGCGATACATAGTCCATGCCCTCGCAGGCTCTCATGCAGGTATCAAAATCACGTATATCTCCTTCTATAAGTTCGAATTTTTCATTATCCAAAAAGCTCTCTATATTCTCGCGCTTTCCGGTAGAGAAATTGTCAAGGCATCTTACGCTGTAGCCCATGTCAAGCAAGGCTTCACATAAATTGCTACCGATAAATCCCGCTCCGCCGGTCACGAGAAATTTGGAATCTCTATTGAATTTTACATCCCTATATCCCATGCTACAGTCTCCAATATTCACAGCCGTTTGCTATTGCTTCATCTCTGTCCAATATTCCCTTTATATCTATGAGTATTTTCTTGTTCTCGCCAAACAGCTTTTCAAAATCGGATATGCTCTTATCCTTAAATTCCTTGTGCGCGACAGCTATCACTACCGCGTCCATATCCGATATTTTGTCATAGTCGGTAAACTCCACTCTGTACAGCCTAAGCGCTTCCGCCTTATCGGCTGTCGGGTCGCACACGAGCGGTTTTATGCCGTATTCGCCGAGTTCGTTTACTATGTCGATAACCTTTGTGTTTCTTGTGTCGGGGCAGTCCTCTTTAAATGTAAAGCCGAGTATCGCAACCTTCGCGTTTTTGACAGGTATATCCGCCTTTATCAGCTTTTTTACAACATTTTCGGCAACATATTTTCCCATATCGTCATTTATTCTGCGTCCGGAGAGTATCACCTGACTGTGGTAGCCGAGCATTTCCGCCTTATATGTAAGATAATACGGGTCTACGCCGATACAATGCCCGCCCACAAGTCCGGGGTAAAAGTTTAAGAAATTCCACTTTGTGCCCGCGGCTTCAAGAACCGATTTCGTGTCTATGCCCATTTTATTGAAGATAATAGAAAGCTCGTTCATAAACGCTATGTTTATATCACGCTGGCTGTTCTCTATCACCTTTGCGGCTTCGGCTACCTTGATGCTCGGCGCCCTGTGTACTCCCGCGTCCACGACAAGCTCATATACCTTTGCTATGGTATCGAGCGTTTCTTCATCCATGCCCGATACTATTTTTGTTATCGTTTCGAGCCTATGTACCTTATCGCCGGGGTTTATTCGTTCGGGCGAATAGCCCATCTTGAAATCCACACCGCATTTTAGTCCGCTCTCTTTTTCGAGTATCGGAACGCACACATCCTCCGTAACTCCGGGATAGACTGTGGATTCATATACAACGATCGAGCCTTTTGTGAGGTTCTTGCCCAGTACACGGCTTGCGCCTTCAACGGGCGTCAGATCCGGCGTGTGATCGGTATTTACCGGAGTAGGTACGGCGACTATATGAAACTTTGCTCCCTTTAGCTTGTCCGCGTCGCTTGTAAACGCGACGGAGCAGTTCTTTATAGCGTCATTCCCGACCTCATTTGTCGGGTCAATGCCGCTTTTGTAAAGCGCTATCTTTTCCGCGTTTATGTCAAACCCTATCACGTTCACTTTCTTTGAAAACGCGACCGCTATCGGCATCCCGACATATCCAAGCCCCACAAGCGAGAGCTTCTCTTTGCCAGATAGGATTTTTTGGTATAAGTTATCCATTGTTTTCTCCTGCTATTTTATTTATTTCTTCCATATATGCGTTGATCACAATATTACGGTCAAATTCTTCCTCCATCTTTTTTCTTGCCAAAGCACCCATCTGAGCCCGTTCTCCTTGGGAAAGTTGCAGAAACCTCGTGACGCATTCCCAAAGGGCGTCAGCGTTCTTCACAGAAAAACAATAGCCCGTCTTGCCATTCTCCACGCCTTCTCGACAGCCCGGAATATCTGAGACAATACAGGGACGCCCCGCCGCAGCCGCCTCCAAGATAACATTGGACATTCCCTCATGGTAGGAAGGATGTATCAGACAATCGCATTCCTTAATCAAGTCATGCACATTTTCGTGCTGCATATTTTCATAAAATGTTACGCCATATTGGTGCTGCATCTCCTCCACTGCCGAACGATAAGCTTCGTCCTCATACCAACCCACAATGTGAAATTCCGCCTTTGCGGAAAGTCTGCGAATCACTTCAAATAGTTCATCATATCCTTTGTCCTGTCTAATCCTCGCCACCGTAATAAAGCGGGGAATCAGATTATTCGGATACAGTTCGTATTTATTTTCTTCTATATTCACGCCGGAACCTGGCAGCAATGCTGCCTGATCCCGAACCACCCTTTTCTTCTTAAAGAAGTCAAAATTGCTCTGATTCTGGAAAACTACTACTCTCGCCCGCCGATATGCGATCCTTTGCAATATCAGCATGATGGCCGCGATCAGATTCTTTGACTGAAAGTTTGCCCCAAGCCCTGTTACGTTACACACATATGGAGTTTTTGTCAGTCTTGCGGCAATCCCCCCGTAGATGTTCGGCTTTGCCGTATATGTAAGCATCGCTATCGGACGCACTCTTTTTACGATTTTCACAATCTCCGCCATTGTTCTGAAATCGGCAATCGGGTTGGTTCCGAACCGACTCAGTTTTAGCGGTTCCACCCTGCAGCCGAGTCGTTCAAACATTGTATTACGCCGATCCGGTGGTAATGCAATGATTACGGTGTATTCTTCTTTTATCAGACGTCGCAACAGTTCCAATCGAAAGTTATATATAGTGGAATAATCGTTTGCAACAATCAGCACTTTTTTCATGTGAGCGCCTCCAGGATCTGCTTCGCAATGCCGGCTGCATCAAGGCCGAACTGCGCGCGTAGGTATTTCTGATTACCCACCAATGTGGAATAGGTGTCGTGTAGTCCTATCTTCAAAAGCGGAGCGTAGTTTCCCTGCTCGCTGAGCACCTCCGCGACTGCACTACCAAATCCGCCGACAATGTTGTGTTCTTCCACTGTCACAATTAAATCAAATCGCTCGGCACATTCCAGTATTGTCTTACAATCGATAGGCTTCACCGTCGGGAACGTATAAACAGCCGGACAAATCCCGCTTTGGCTCAATATTTCTTCCGCGCCACGAATTTCCTCAAAAATCGCTCCCGTCGAAAAGAGCGCCACACGCTTGCCGTCGTGAATTTTGATCGCTTTGCCGATTTGGAAGTTCTCTATTTTATCATGGATCCGCTTCTCTCCGCCACGGCCCAGTCGCAGGTAACAGGTTCCCGGATAATTTACTATCGCTTTGGTCGCCTCCTCCGCCTCTACCAGATCGCCCGGGCAGAACACAGCAACGCCCGGCAGCGCCCGCATAATCGCAATATCCTCAGTCGCCTGATGGCTCATTCCCAATGAGCCGTACACAAAGCCGCCACCAATACAGACGATTTTCACGTTGGCCTCATGATAGGCGCAGTCATTGCGGATCTGTTCCAAACATCGCAGCGTCGGAAAAGTTCCAATCGAATAGGTAAAAACAATCTTTCCTTCCAACGCCATACCCGCAGCGACGCCGGTCATGTTTTGCTCAGCGATCCCCGCATTTATAAATTGATCTGGAAGTTGCTCGTAAAACGGTTTTAAAACGCCAAAACCCAAATCTCCGCTGACAACCTCAATCTGCGAGTTTTCCTTCGCAATTTCGATCAAGGTGCGCACAAATGTATCTCTCACGGCTTTGCCTCCCGTCCGAAAAAGTGCGGATGATACCCCGCTGACATAGTGTGATCATTTCCGATATCCGCGTCTGCGCCGGGCTTTTCCGGATCAGGGACCCCTTCCGGCGTGTATGGATCAACAACTCCTTCAGGTCTTACGGCATGAAGCGCACTAACCGCACCATCATATTCCCAGCCATCGTGAGGAAAGCGATAATGCCACAGAATGTCATTTTCCATAAACGAAATACCCTTTCCCTTGACTGTATGTGCAATCACAACAGTCGGCCTGTGCCGATCGTTGTCGATATTATCAAAAGCCTTTTTCAACTGCGCGTGATCGTGTCCGTCCACTTCAATAGTGTTCCAGCCAAACGCTCGCCATTTGGCGGCAAGATCGCCGAGTTCCAGTGTGTTCTCACAAAAATCCAAGCTCTGCATTTTGTTATGATCGATGACAGCAACCAGGTTTTCCAGTCGAAAATGGTTAGCGAACAGCGCCGCCTCCCATACGGAACCCTCGTCACATTCCCCATCGCCGATGACAGCGAACACGCGGTGCTTCTTTCCGTCCTGCCTTGCGGCAAGCGCCATTCCCACTGCTGCAGAAAGCCCATGTCCCAGCGCGCCGGTAGAAAAGTCCACGCCCGGCAAATGGTGAGAAACATGTCCCGAAAGTCGGCTGCCGTTGGCATAGTGAGTTTTCAGTTCTTCCGTCGAGAAGAATCCGCATTCCGCAAGCGCCGCATAAAGAGCGGCTCCTGCGTGACCCTTACTTAAAATAAAACGGTCGCGGCCATCCCAGTCTGGATTTTGCGCGTCAACATGCAATATCTCCGCATACAACACTGCGATAATGTCGGCTACAGATAATACTGCGCCGATGTGCGATCCGCCGGACAGGTGGGTCATCTCCACTCCGTGCCGTCGAATCAGCCATGCAAGCTGTTCACTGATATGGTTACTATCCATTACTTTGTTTCCTTCTATCCTAATTTTATCTACCTAACATAGTGGATACAAATTTTATCTTTGTTCTTGCTTCAAATCTATCAAGCAAAGCTAATATGATCGGCGGCACTGCTATGCCTGTAAAAAACATAGCTGGCATGACTATCGATATCGTCATTTCTAGAAACCGCTCCAACACTACTTCTGCAGCAAGTTGGCATGGCCAGGAAAGAATAAATATCGCATAGGTCTGCATAAGGACTGTTCCTCGTGGAACACCCCATCTCTGCGACAGTATTTTGCATATACACAACTCCGCTGTTATCATCAACAACGCCACCATATCGGTAATAATTTGTCTTGCGCTTCCGTTCTGAACCGAAAACAGGAAAATGCTGATTGCCGTTGTAAGCGTAAATCCAAAAAGCAGCCAGCACCTTTTTCCGCATGGTTTTACTGCAGTCATTCCTTCAGCACACAAACACCCTATCAGATAAATCCATAAGTATTGTATAACGTCCTGTAGCCCAAACCATTCGCCATGCGGCAATTTCATAAAGGAAAGGATAACTAAGAAAAACGTTATACCCCCCCCCCCACTATAATTTTCATTTTTCTTCCAAAGCGGTCAAG
>CANRAG010000035.1 GCA_947628515.1 uncultured Clostridia bacterium
CATAGCGCGGAGCTGAACCACGTGTCAAGCACGTCCTCGTCCTGACGCATAGGCGCGCCGCACTTGGGACATACCGTAATATCCTCCTTCGAAACGGTCATTTCACCGCACTCGTCACAGTAGAACGCCGGTATTCTATGTCCCCACCACAGCTGACGGGAAATACACCAGTCGTATACGTTCTCCATCCAGTTCATGTATATCTTCGAAAACCGCTCCGGAACGAACTCCGTATGCCTGTCGTTTACCGCCTTTATGGCAGCCTCGGCAAGCGGTGCCATCTTAACAAACCACTGATCCGAAACAATTGGCTCTATCGTTGTGCCGCAGCGGTAGCATTGGCCGACATTGTGGCTGTGATCCTCAACCTTTACAAGGAGTCCCATATCGTCAAGGTCCTTAACCATAGCCTTGCGGCACTCGTAGCGATCCATACCCTCGTATTTGCCCGCGTACGCGTTCATTGTGGCGTCGTCGTTCATAACCTTGATTATTTCAAGGTCATGCCGCTTACCCACCTCGAAGTCGTTCGGGTCGTGTGCCGGAGTAATCTTTACGCAGCCCGTTCCGAACTCCTTGTCAACGTATTCATCCGCAATAACGGGTATCTCTCTGTCCGTAAGCGGCAGCAACAACGTCTTGCCGATTATATCCTTATATCTCTCATCCTCCGGATTTACCGCGACCGCCGTATCGCCAAACATCGTTTCCGGTCTTGTAGTCGCGATTATAACATACTCTTCGGCGCCCTTAACGGGATATTTTATATGCCAGAAATGTCCCGCCTGCTCCGTGTGCTCAACCTCCTCGTTTGAAAGGGCTGTTATACAGTGCGGACACCAGTTTATTATCCTCGGTCCACGGTAGATAAGTCCCTTGTTGTAGAGGTTTACGAACACCTCTCTTACCGCCTTTGAGCAGCCCTCGTCCATTGTGAAACGCTCTCTGTCCCAATCGCACGACGAGCCGATTTTCTTAAGCTGGTTTATGATACGGCTTCCAAACTTCTCCTTCCAGTCCCAAACGCGCTCTAAGAACTTATCGCGCTCCAAATCATAGCGCGTAAGCCCCTCCTTTTCGCGAAGCTCTGCCTCGACCTTGATCTGTGTCGCGATACCCGCATGATCCGTGCCCGGCACCCACAGAGCCTCATAGCCCTGCATTCTCTTATATCTTATAAGAATATCCTGTAGGGTTTCGTCAAAAGCATGTCCCATATGCAGCTGTCCCGTTACGTTCGGGGGCGGAATAACAATGGTAAACGGTTTCTTCTTCGCGTTCACCTCGGCATGGAAATAGCCCTGTGTCACCCAATTGTTATACAGCTTATCCTCAAACTCCCGTGGATTATATGTTTTTGCAATATTCTTTGCGTCCTCCATTTTTCAATAACCTCTCAGTATATTATTTGTTACAGTTCACCTATCCGACTAAGTTAAAGAATACTGCGCGTCCGGTTTTGGCGATTTCTCAAACAAACGGCATAATAACGCGCAGTAATCGCTTCATAGCTGAATAGTAACTATTATTTTACAAAAAGCATTGTACAGATGAAAACAACCATTGAAATCACAAGAGAAACGGCTTTGATTTTGAAAATCAACCGCTCCGTAATTTTCTCCTCATTCATCCGCAATATTTTTTTGGCAAAATCGCGGGTTCTGTAGCATATGAAAAGCAATGCCGCGCACACCGCCAATAAACCTATTTTTAATGCCATATAAACATCACCAATTTGTATTATCTCATTTTTAACCGGATTTGTCAAGGTTTTGCGCAAGATTTGTTGTTAATTTAAAGGAATAAATCGCGTCCGTTACGCATATATATAAATATACCACAAACTAAGGAGGATACTATCATTATGGACATTACAAACAATCAGGCACAGGTTACGGGAGTAATCGCCGACGAATTTACATTCAATCATGAAATCTACGCCGAAAAATTCTATACCTTCACGCTGAACGTGCCCCGCCTCAGCGGCACCGACGATTCGATACGCGTCATGGTTTCCGAACGGCTTTTGGCAGATGAAAGCTTTAATATAGGCGATACGGTGGATATCGAAGGCCAGTTCCGCTCCTATAACAGCTATGAGCCGAGCGGAGAAAACCGACTGGTCCTTACGATATTCGCCAAGGACATACATAAAAATTCCGGTGAGCACAACCATAATCCCAACACGCTCTATCTTAACGGATTTATATGCAAAACGCCCGTATACCGCACGACCCCGTTCGGGCGCGAAATAACGGACCTTCTTATCGCCGTAAACCGTAGCTATAACAAATCCGACTATATACCCGTAATCGCATGGGGCAGGAATGCGCGATACGCAAAAAATCTGAGCGTCGGCGACAATGTAAAGGTATGGGGGCGAATTCAGTCACGCAAATACCAAAAGCGTATAAGCGAGGAGGAGACAATCACAAAAACCGCCTATGAGGTTTCGGTAAACCGCATGGAGCTTGTGAGCGACACGCCCTCCGACAACCCCGAAAGCGTTGAAAATATCCACATTTAAAATAAACGGTGCTGTAAAAATCACCTGAAACAACAAGGGCCTCGTAATCCGAGGCTCTTGTTTGGAATAATACATACTAAAATTAAAAATCATAAGTTCCTGACAGCAGTTGTATTGTATTCCCATTCGGGAATACAAAATCCGCATAGGCTCCCGCCGGGATCTCAACAGAAAATTTCAGCTCGTCATTTTCATATCTCCATCCGGATTTCACCATGCCGTACATCGTATCTACGCAAGCCCGGACATATCCGAGCCGCTTATCCGGCACGGGTCTTATAATTATATGTCTGTATCCCGGCTCGTTCTCATCATAGTTTATTCCGGCGGCTTTTGTGTACAACCAGTCCGCTATGGAGCCATACGCGTAATGGTTATATGAATTCATATCATCGCTCCAAAAGCTTCCGTCCGGCTTTATGCTGTCCCAGTGCTCCCATATCGTTGTAGCTCCTTTTCGTACAGAATAAAGCCACGACGGATACTCTGTCTGCAAAATCAGATTATATGCTATGTCCGCTCTGCCGTTTTCTGCGAGCACATGACAAAGATACGGGGTTCCCACAAATCCGGTCGTAAGCCTCATTCCGTTTTCCGTAATCAGTTCTGCCAAACGGTTTATTAAACGCTCTTTTTGCTCCGTCATATTAAAATACAGCGCAAGCGTATACGCCGTCTGGGTATCCTCGGTGAGTCTGCCGTTCGGCGTAACAAATTCGTCTTTGAACGCTTGTTTAATATTTTTATATAACAGCGTGTATTTTTTCTCTTCCTCGGGTCTGTTTAATATCTTTGCCGCCCTTGCCGTAATATTAGCGGAATATGCGTAAAATACTGTCGCGATAAAATCGTGAGCCGTTCTGCCTCTGTACGAACCGTCAAAATTATCCATCGCAAGCCAGTCACCGAAATGATCGCCTGTGTTCCATAAAAACTCATTATCGCCCTGACGTCTGATAAACTCTACCCATTGACACATGCTTTCAAACTGACGCTCTAAAATTCTTATATCACCAAAGGCTTTATATAGCTCCCACGGACATATCACAGCCGCGTCACCCCATGCCGCGGAACCGTTATTTTGTGTAATGCCTATATCGGGCACAACGTCCGGTACTCCAATCTTATCATTCTGGTCAAGCTTTACATCCGTCAGCCACTTTTCAAAAAATGCCGCGACATTATAATTTAACGCCGCCGTTTTAATAAACACCTGCGCGTCGCCCGTCCAGCCAAGTCGTTCGTCGCGCTGCGGGCAGTCTGTAGGCAGATCGACAAAATTACCTCTCTGTCCCCATATAACATTATTAAACAGCTTATTTATATCTTTATCGGAACATTCAAAACTTCCTGTGCGCGAAAAATCGGAATGTATCACCAGCCCCGTAAAATTATCAAGGCTGACCTTGCCCGGAAACTCATCCACTCTTATGTATCTGAAGCCTTGAAAAGAGAAATGCGGATGGTATTCCTCTGCGCCGCTGCCGCGAAGGCGGTATTCTACCCTGTTTTTCGCCGTGCGCATATTACCGGTATAAAAGTTCCCGTCCTTATCCAAGACCTCCGCATGGGAAAGTACTACCCTGTCTCCCCTTTTGCCGCTCACCTTAATATGTGCCCAGCCAACCATATTCTGTCCGAAATCAATTACAGTCTCACCCTTTGGAGTGGTTATGATTCCAACAGGTCTGATCTCTTCGGTTATGCGGACCGGCTCGTTTACCTGCGCCTTAAGGTGCGTTTTCGGATAATTCAGTTTTGTTGCGCTTACAGCATTTTTAAATCCGTCGTTATCAAATCCGGCGTCATAGGTTTCTCCGTCGTACAGCTCGGACATAATATACGCGCTGTTATCGTATTTCCATGTCTCGTCTGTTTTTACCAGAATCTTATCAAAGGAGCATAGCTGTAATATTATTCCCGGCTCACAGTTAAAAACATTATTTTTAAAGGCAAGTCTGCCTCTGCACCACCCCTTAGTAAGAATAACGAGTATCTCGTTTTCTCCCTCTCTCAGGTTATCCGCCGTAAACGTCTGATACGGCAGACGCTTGTTATATGATACAAACCCCGGCATAAGCCACTCGCTGCCTATACGGCTTCCGTTCAGGATTATCTCATAATTGCCCAGAGCGGAGGCGTAGATTTTTGGGTTTTCGGGAATACGCTCAAGCGAAAATGTCTTTCTGAAAACCGGACAGTGCTTTAGCTTTGTCTCATCACAGGTTATCCAGTCGGCGTCCCACGCTTTATTCAGTAATCCTGTTGCGAACGAACTCTCCGCCCATTCCGATACCTCGCCGTGATTGTCCCATATGCGCACGCTCCATCTGTATTCCGTCATGGGTTTCAAAGGCGGTCCGCTATATATGGCGTTAAAGCATTCATGAGAGTATATCCTTCCGCTATCCCAAATGTCCTCTACCTTTATTTCGTATGCCGATTGCTCAACGCCGTCCTTATCGGTTTTGAACTTCCACGAAAACCGAGGTTTTTCCTCGTCTGTCGCTATCGGCGTTTTCAGATATTCACATAATAAATTATAACATTTTAACATACTGATACTCCTTGCTGAAAAGGCGGCAGCGTTTTTATCCGTTGCCGCCCTTTCAATTATTGTTTTATAAGAACCAATTCACGTCCGCTTGACATTGCGGTGCCTATAATAACTGTGTCATAGCTGTCGGGGTATTCCGTCATATCCCGTATATCGTCTGCCGTTCCCACGGTTATCCGATCCCTCTTAGGGCGCGACTTATCATACACATAAATCGAGAATTTAGACGCATCATAAAATTCGGGGCGCGCATCAGCCGTATCCATCGTGAATATGAGCTTGCCGTTCTTTACAAACTCTATCGTACCGACTGCATATCTGTAGGTCGCATCCCAATAGTTGCTCTGCCCGACATATGTCGCGTTGTTTAGCGTACCGAATCCATCAGCCGAATAGAGTATTTCACACGCGGATATACTGTTTCCGTCAATCGTGACCCGTAAAACATCTCCTTGCTGTATCTCACGTCCGTCAAGGCTGGATTCCGCCTCGCTCTTAAGCGTATACTCCGTGTCAACTCCACCGTATAAGCCTTTTACCATATACGTTTCGTCGCCATCGTTATTTACAGTCGGATTAACCTTATCGACAAGCATAAGCCTTGACGCCGAAGTCAAGGACTTAACATTGTCATACAAAATCAGCACTTGCGCCGTCATTGAATCGGGCGAATCGTTATACACCGCAAATTTCTTCTGCGTGTCGTTGTTTATGGTATTGCCCGCGCGAACCACATAATCGGACTCATCCGTATAAGTTTCACTGTCGGGTACTACAAATATAACCGTACTCGGTTCGACAAACGCCTGTCCATCAAGCTCCATAGTCGTATATCGCCGCAGCGCTCCCTGCGAGCTTTTGAATTGGAGATTACCCTTGGCGCGCCGCATCCATGTGTTGTCAATACTGTATCCATCCGCCGCATCCCATGTGTGAATATATGATGACTTATCCATCGGCGTGTCAGCTTTCACTATCTGTCCCGCACTGTCCTGCATATAGATTATTACGTCGCCGTATTTTATCTTGTTCATCAAATCGTCGCGCGTTGCCTGCTGACCGTCTATTTTAAGCTTCGGCGAGCATTTTAGCATCTCTATCTTACCGCTCTGGCTGAGCAGCTTTATACTCATACTCTCCATATCCTCGTCGAGTACAGGCTTTATAATAAATCCGTATTGGCGTCCCGAAACGGTTATATCACCTGATATCGCTCCGATATTGCCAAATATATCAAGATGTATAGTTACAGTTTCACCTATCTTTACATCCTCGGCAAAGCCATTATTGCTCGGCGAAAGCGTATAGCTGTTCTCCTCGGACGTAAGCACAATCCTGTCAAAATCATCAGATCCTATTTTAGCTACCGTATCGGTTATAACCTCATCGCAGACTGTTATATAAAGAATATTATCAGATCTGTATTGGAGCATCAGGAGAGTGTTCTTACCGATATCGTCGAGCGTTATTTCATTATTCTCCGAATCAAAGATCTTGTAATCGGAAAAATCGTTCAGGTTGATCTCATTACGACCGGACTTTTCATCGCAGTATATAATGTTTAGACTTGAATTGACAGCCGAGCACAACACGTTTTTATAATCGTTTATTATGATAACATCGTAATTGCCGTCGTTGTTATTGTCTACCATATGTACCTTTCCGTAGAACGGGCACATATTCTCATCGTTCATAACAGCCTCATTGTTTACAACAACATCCTTGCCCTTATCGGTATTTATTCTTTTTTTTCTGTTATCAATATAGCATTCATACGCCCCGTCCTCATAGCCTATTATTGCTTCCGAGCCGAGCTCAAGAACGCTGTTGTGCTTCGGGAAGAATCCGATAAGACTCAGTGTTCCGTCATCGTCCTCGCGGTAGTAGTACTCGCCGTACATTCCTATCTTATCCATACCCAGGTTTATACTGTTATAGTACATATCTCCGCCGATTGAGATCTCATCATCAGATATACCCGTCCCGTCAAGCATAATGCCGCATACGCCGTCAATAACACCCTTACCGGTGTATATATTCATTATATCGTTCATAAAGCTTCCGCCGCGTCGGTATGAAACGTTGGTTCCCTTCACCTCAAGCTGTATAACCTCAATATCGAGAAGGTTATACAGGATCACGCAGACCTGCTCCCGCGTGAGAATAGTGTCCGCCTCAGCGTCGATACCTTTACTCAGTTCCGTCTCGGCAGCTGTTTTCATAACATTCGCGGGATATTCGTCGATATTTGCCATGTAATTGGTATATCCGGCAAGACGCAGGAGCATCGTATACCATTCAGCAGTGGTGACGTTGTCGTCAGGTCGGAACTTCGATCCGTCCCCCTCAATTATTTTCATTTCATACAATCTTTCAGCATATCCGGCAACCCAGTCGTTTTGACGTACATCGTCGAATACCTGCTTTGATGCTTCGGGTGTATCCTCGCCGTACATAATACGATAGAGGATAGTTGCCGCCTCTGCTCTTGTTATAAACTTATTAAGCTGTAAATTTCCGGTGTTATCGCCCTGTATTAATCCAAGCTCATGAACGAGAGCTATGCGGTCGTCAATTCTCTCTGTCTCCTCTGCTGCATACGAGCTTACCGATACAGCGATCAGCACAGCGATCATAGACAGGAAATACAGAATTTTCTTCATTGCTCAATACTCTCCTTTCACAGTGAATTGCTCTTTAATACATTGTATATGACCGTAGCGGATTCGGCTCTTGTAATATTATCGGTCGGGTCAAATTTCGATCCGTTTCTTCCTATCATTATCTCCTGTGAATAGAGATACGTTACAGCCTCGTCCGCCCAGTCGGCAATTTCGTCCTTATCGGAGAAGTTTACCTCCGGCAAGGAATCCGGCATCGTATTTCTGATCATGATAGTTCTATATGTCATAACCGCCATTTCCTGACGTGTTACCTGTGCCTGAGCATCGAAATAATCATCAGATTTTCCGTTTACTATACCGCTTCTGTATGCTGCGGCGATATACGGATAATACCAATCGCTCTCGTTTACATCGCTAAACGGCATATTGATATTCTCCGGCTCGATACCTGCCATAGTCATGAGCAGCTTAACAGCCTCTGCCCTGGTTATGAACCTGTTCGGCTCAAACTCCGTGTCGCTTACACCTGATACTATACCGCGCTCATATACATAGAGCACAGCCTCAATTGCCCACTTTGCATCGTCCATATCGGTAAACGGCAGCTGCCCGCTCTGAACATTCTGACCGCCGGCATTTTGGGACGGCTCAGCTGTGCTCTGCGCCGGGTTCTGCATTACTCCGGGCGGGATCGCAGTCCCTCTGTCGGAGCTGCTCGAGCCGCCGCCACCACCGCCGGAGCCGCCCGATCCGCCGGAGCTGCCCGGCTTACCTGAAAGTAATTTATTGAAATCCGATACCACATCCGAATATGACGAATAGCTCTTGCCCGCCATAGACTTGAATACATCCGAGCCGGCGCCGTTGATATTTATTCCCAACTCAGACTTGTATATGTCAAGAATCGTTCTTACGTCATTCCAGTGCGTAGCGCCTGATATTGTCTTTTGCAATATCAAAAGCTCTGTAGTCTCTGCAAGCTCGCTGCTGCTTGTATATTCCGATCGTAGCGCGGAAAGCACCGCTGTCTTTACCGATGGCTTAATTGCCTCTGCCGCCGCCGAAAGTGTAGGAGCGAACTGTGAGAGCGCCTCCGAATACGGTGCTGCCTGAGCAGACTCGAAAATACTTTCCTTGTTTTCCTTGAACCTCTCCAAAACAACCGCCGCATAGAATGCGTTTTCCACATCTTCAAAGCTGTTTATCGCGCCCTTATAGGTAGTGTCGTCGGCTATGAACTGATACACCCCGTCGGGATCGCCAAGAACATCCAGCACTGTCATATCCAGAGCGGTGAACTCTGCGTATTTATCAAACACCGCCTTTATAGGCGCGCCGTTAGGCTTGGCGCTTCTATGCTGCTCATTTATAACATGTACGAACTCTTCATAATCGGATTTGTTCATTTTGTGGTATTGACCGGTTATTACCTCACCGTTTAAATTCGCGTAGATAGTATGAACCCCCGAGCCGGTATTGTTCATATACGAAAACTCAAATAAGCCGCTATCATCGGTAAATCCCTGCTCAAACACGTTATTGCGTCCCTCGCCGTCAGTTATCCTGACCGAAACGGGCAGTGACGCACGAGCCTCGTCCGACTGTATTCTTATGGTTACCTTATTATTTCCATCATACTGAACGGAGCTTACAGTTCCGCCCGCATATGCTGTGGCAGCGCCAAACAGCGTCAGCGCCGCCGTAAGGCCCAATATCCGAACTCTGCTTTTTATCACAATCTCAGTTCCTTTCTCTTATCTGTCCACGGTTATTTGCACATCAGCCGACTCTTTATATCCGCCCGCATCCTCGGCAATGACCCGTAAAATGTATTTGCCTCGCTTAATACCGGACAGATCCGCGTGTATTTTATTGCCCTCAGCGGTGAAGCTCGTAAACTCCTCGTCCGTGAGCATCAATCGAATATTCGTATATTCCTTATTGGGGAGTGATATTTCCACATCAGCCGGCTGCATTGTGTCAATACCCGAAAACTCTATCTTTTCTTCCTCGATCTCCTCCTCGGTGAACCATCCGAAATCCTTTATCTGATATACTACATGATTTGCATACGGGTTACAGCCTATCGAAACATTTTCTATAAGCGTCGGGTCAAACTCACGAACGTCCATTGCGCCCAACGGCGATGAAAAGAGTACGAAATCCTTCCAATGCTTCTTTACCTTGGTCCAGTTTGAATCAAAGATGATATCCGTTGTAACACCCAGACAATACTGACGTCCGTCACTCAGATATGCGAACATATTAAAGTTGCCCTGACTCACAAATGCTTCATCGGCACGAACCCAGCACATCATACCGCTCGTATCCGCCAGACTTTCGGGATCATCGACCTTCAAAAACGGATAGAACCACTTACCGCCGCCATTATACCGGAGCGAAAACTCAACCGTATCGTCCTTTTTCGATGCCTCCGCCTTTGCTCCTGCCGTTATATTCGTAACATCCCACGAAGCGGCATCGGCTGCCGGCTCATACGGCTCTGTAGGCAGCTCGTAACGGTCATCAACTATGAACACGCACGATACTGTCGGCGTACTCGCGCCGCTTGCGAGCTCCACATAGATCTTGAGCATCTTCTTTACTTCATACTCAGGCTCGCCCAAAGGCGTGAGAACACAGTCTACAGACAACTCGCTCATTGCCGGTACCGTTACGGTTTCCTGACCGAACGTTACCTTGTAGCCGTCGATCTCTGCGCAGAGCTTACCGGTTATAGGCTTGTCATTGAAGTTATATATGATAGTCTTAAACTTTTCATCCTTGTTCGGAGTAAGCTTATAGCCCATTTTCTTCGCCGCCGCCTGATCCTGGTCAAATTCCTGACGAATTATAACTCTGTCTGTTTCTCCGTATTCACAGTCGGTGTCATTGTTTACTTTATAGCTTATCGGATAATAATCCTCCAAAGGCATTTCGCCGTCATAGCTTATGTATACGGGACAATGCGAAATTCCGAACGTTATCTTTCCGTTCACGGACGGGATTATCCGCTCTGCGCCCATCATATCGGTGAGCTTTACGTCATTGTCGCTGTTAAGAGTTATATCTCTCGGTTCATCGGTCCAAAGTACAAGCGCGTCGCCGGAGCCTGTGTCAAACACATATCCGTCGGCTGTCTCGTAATCAAGCTCGCCCTTTATCTCACCCTTACCGAGGACATATGTCATAACAGCCTCAGCCTGATACGCAGCTCTTGGTTCAAACTCTTTGGAGAATATTCCCATATCGTATTTACCCTCGATATACGGAACTGAAATAAACCAGAAATGCCTTGCCGTACCCTGAGCAAGCGACTCTACCGTTGAATATATAAGATAGCGTGCCTGCTTGTCATACTGCCAGTCGGTGAGAGTACCGTCTTTCATTGTCTGATAAATACCCGCCTCAGTGAGCCAGAACGGTTTTGATTCGTTATCATTCACCATTTTGAGCTCTCTGTGGTCGTGGAGATGCTGCAAATCTATATCCTGTACAAGATCCTTATTTTCGTTTACATGGCAGTGCAGATTATATATATCACTGTAGTGCATGAGATCATTCTTCATCATAAGATCCGTCATGAGACTGCTGTCAACATATATACAAAGTCCGGCAAGCGACTTTTTAGCATCCGAGCCCGAATCCTCAACACCCAGCGCCATAGCCTTGCACATTGCCGAGTATACGTCGCCCGACCACTGCGCAAAGTTACCGTCTACCTCGTTTAGAAGCTCCCACATCTGAACCTCGTCCTTGTACCTGCCCGCGGTTTCCTTCATTACGTCATACAGCGCAAAGAGATCGGTATTGCTCCTGAAGCTCGGTATATCCGAAAGAATATCCGATACCCGTATTCCGTTATCGTGGAAAATGTCAAGATATTCTTGCATATAATCTAAATTATACGGCTTATCTGCCGATGTCTGAAGCGCGGTCCAGTTAAATCTGTCACGAATATAGCTTACGCCCGCAAGCTTCACTGCCGAAACAAGCTTTTTTACATTATTCGCAGTCGGAACAAGGTGCATACTTGCAAAGTCCGTTGCAAACGGAGTATCGCCCGTATACCTTTTATTCGGATCGGGAACGACGCTGAAAAGAATTTCGCCGTAAGCGCTGTTTCCGCCTGTATCGGTAAGCTCCAGCTTGTACCAGCCCACATCGAAGCCGCCGATATTGAGAGTATGGCTAAGACTGTTTTCACGGCAATTGAAATCGTCCTCGCGTATCGTGCTGCCCCAGAAATCCGTCACCTTATAGTGAAATGACGTATTTACCGGGCAATAGTCTTTAAAGTCTACGTTAAACCGGACTGTGCTGCCGGGACGGAACACATTGCAGTCGGCGTCCGACGACACCTTCTTTATTTCGAACGGCTCTTTTACTATATCGAACTTATCAAGATATACAACCACCTGATTTGATGACTGCGTATCATTCGCGTCGATATGGAACGTTACCTTATTCTTCCCCTTTTTAAAATAGTAGCTGCCTACGTTATATTTGCTCATCCACGACGTCCATGTGGAAAACCTCACCTTTTCGATCAATACATAATCCTCGACCGGAGTCGGCTCGGAGTCGTTTACCGATACATAATAGTCAGAGGTATATGTCGCTCCCACGTCCGATGCGACCGCGATTATTCCGTAATAGCCCGGCTCCTCCATCTCAACATCATACTCCCAATAAACCTCCGGCTTTGTCACTCCGAAGCTGTAATACGAATATATGCCTCCGCCGCCGCTTAAATCGCTTGCGGTCGCATAGAATGGTGTATAATTTGCCCTTGAGTATTTCTCTCCTTCGAT
This sequence comes from uncultured Clostridia bacterium, assembly GCA_947628515.1. GTDB lineage: Bacteria > Bacillota > Clostridia > UBA1381 > UBA1381 > Ornithomonoglobus. Next base: position 12,523 of record CANRAG010000035.1, read on the forward strand.
CGTCTTTTCCTCCGCGTGCGCGGATATGCCGAGCATACATACGGCAAGCGCCGCCGCTGACAATAAAACCGATTTTTTCACAACACTGCCCTCCTATTTAATATCAAGCCTTTTGACTATCGGCATCTGGCTCGCGAAGCTTTCCCATAGGAATATCCCTTTTGAGCCGCCTGCCGAATCAAAATCAAAGCGCACTGACGCAGAGACCCATCGGGGTGGGAGCTTTGCGGTCTGTACTCTCGATTCCTTTAATATGTCGTCCTCATATCTCGCGCCTATAACAGAAAATTCATCGATATCCGCTGTCTTAAACGCCGTATATACAAGCTCCGCGCCCGTATCCGTACTGTTGGCTCTGTCAATTATGATACCGTGTTCGTTTTCCTCTACGGTGATCGGAGCTTTAAGCTCGTATTTCTTATTCCCGTATTCAAACGTTGCGCATACATCCGTTCTGCCGCTTTTTTCGCCGGTTACCCATCCGTCCTGTTCAACCACGGCATATCCGACGTTTGACAAGGTAAAATGAACGCCGAGTATCTGCGGTGATACGGGATATCCGTCACCGTCAAGAATTTTTGCGCGTATGCTCTCGCCCTCGCCTACCGTATCGCTTTCGAGACTCAGGCTGAATTCTGCCGTATTGATCACTTTTTCAAGCACAATACGGTCTAAATAGAATACCGCTTTATCGTCCACCCCGATTCTTCCCTCGGGTAATTCATCCACTATTACGGATATCTCATTCTCACCCTTGCTAAGAGTAAAAGTACCCTCGAGCTTATACCGGTAAAGAGGCACGGTGAAACCTGCCTCGGCAACTCTTGACAGCTCATCCGGAGTATTTTTGTCATAAAGACTGACTGTTTTGCCGCCCGCGCTGAGCTTTCCCGCAGCAATATACGAATTATCCGCTACAGCTCTGTCAAGAGTTATATTATACTCTCCCGCGGCTTCGACATTTACCGTATATGTGATGGAGAGAGGTCTTGAAGCTGACTGCGGCTCTACACTCATAACCGCGCCGCCCGACGCGCTGCCGCTTTTCATCTCGGTATGTACGGTGTATCCTACGCTGTCTCCGCTCACGACTCTGCCGTTTACGGTAAGCTCCGGCGAACCCTCACCCTCTATAACAACTGTATCGCTTTCATAGTCCTCGCGTCTTGTAAGCTCAATATAGTCAAGATCTATCAGATATATATTATCCTTGCTTCTTGGCGCGGACGGCGAAAATGTAATTTTGTTTTCGCCCTTCTTTAAGGAAACGCTGCACGAATATACCCCAAAGGAATTGCTCTCCGATACTTTATCCGGTACTGTTTCGCCATCGTTTACCGACAATATATACGGCGACGACGTTACTGTTTCATCCATTTTGCTTGCATTGAATATAAGGTCATATGTCCCTTCCTTTGACGCATACACGCCAAACTCAAAATTTTTATTATCTCTTGACATAAACCTTGCGCATGCGCCTTCGCGCGCTTCACTGTAGCTGTATGCTTTGCAGCTGTCTCCGGCAAAGCCTTCAAGCGTCTCGCCTTCGATGAGAACGTCTGTACCGCTTATAGTAAAGCTTATATCCCTGTGAACAACCCTATCGGAATATGTGGCGGTTATGCTTAAGGTATGCACGCCTTCGCCAAGTCCCGACAAATCGACTGTAATGGGGGCAGATCCCGAAACAGTTTGACTTGTGCCGTCAAGCCGCACGGTTCTGTTCTGAGCTCCGCTCGAAAACGTTATTACGGCGCTTTCGACTGTTCTGTAGAGCGCGCCGTCCATAATTCCCTCAACGGTTATTCTGTTCTCGCCCTCCGCTGTATCATATATAAATACCGCGGCCTCTGACGAGGATACGCCGTCGCTGCCGACAAACTCAAATCGCACATAGCTCGTTTCGTTTATATGCGAGCCGTTAGGGGTAAGATACGCTTTGATCGTCTTTTTACCTCGCGGCTCTATCTGTGTCTCCGGACCGTCAATTACGGCAGTAAACGCATCCGAGGAGCATGAGAGCGTTCCGCTTACGCTCACATCGTTAAAATTATATATCGTAATATCAACCTCGCGCGTCCCGCCGGATCTTATCCAATATCCGTAATCACGAGCCGCCGCAAGGAATTTTTCTCCAAAATCCGCCTGTAAAACTATATGCTCGGCTGTACCGAGATCCGGTAAATACTCTTCGTCGGGATAGCTTTCCGCCGTATAATCCGAGTCACTTATACCGTTTTCAAAAACTATATATATCGGGTCAACTCCAACGCTTACGCTTATCTTTCCGCCGCTTGATGATGTATTATTTTTTATACCCATCATATTATATACCGAAACAGAGCCTGTATCGGTAAGGCTTACGGTTCCCGAAGACGATGCCCAAGCCATTAAAATGTCCCTGGTCCCGTCTGTGAACACATATCCGTTTACGCGTGATATATTCGTTTTGCCGGCATATTTCACATTGCCCATAATATCTGCCATAGCCGCCATAGCCGCATATGCCGGAGCTGTAAGCCCGTTATCGTCAACAACGCCGTACTGGTAGTTTGATGCCTCCACATAGTTTGGCAGAATGAACCAGAAATGCTTGTTCGTACCTGCTGACATTGACTCCGCGCATGAAGTTACAGCATAGCGTGCCTGAAGCTTACGAACGCTGCCGCCCAGACCGCCCAGACGCCACAGCGGCAGCGCGAGTCCCGCCTCGGTGACCCACATAGGCGCCGCGGCGCGCGCGTCCTTGTATAATTCTCTGTAGCTTTTTGCAAACTCGGGCTCAAAGCTCTGCGTACTCGAATATCCCGCCGGCAGATGACGGTGTATATTAAATATATCGCTGTAATCCATCAAACCGTTTCTGAGCATAAGATCCGGAAAAAGCGTTGCGTCCGGCTCTTGGCAAAGCCCGCCGAAAACGACCTTATCCTCCGGCACGGCGTCCTTTACTCCCAGAGCCGCCGCCTTATAGAATGACGAATACACATCCGCCGGAACCTTTGCAAAATTATCATGGTCAGGCTCGTTCCAGATCTCCCAGCCCTGAACTCTGCCCCGAAACTTATCGGCGGTCTTGTAATGATAATCATATATATCCTCCAAGCTTCCGCGCATGGCGTCGGCTGTCGATGCAAACCGGCGCGGCGACGTTGCATACATACCAAGAACATTTACATTCTCAGCGGCATACGCGTTTACGACCTTTTCAAAATTGCCGTAGTTAGGGCTTCCGTCTTTGTTTTCACTCCATACAAACCGCTCTCTTGCCCAGCTTCTGCCCATAAGCTTTGCCGCGCGGGCATAGTCAGGCGCGTCGTTTATATCCTTAAGAACACCGTTTGCCGCAACATCGACCGCAAACGGTGTATCGGTATACTCATCCTCAGCGTCCGGTACCACGCTGAGAGCGCCTGAGTATATATTCTTTCCGGATTGTGACATCGTGATCTCATACCAGCCTGTATCAAACATTCCGAGCGACAGTGTTCCTGACGAGGGGTAAGCCGCCGCATTGATCGTTTTCGTACCGAAATAATCCGTCACGGTGACGGTTATATTTGTACCGTCGGAGTCTGTTATATTATATTTTACATCTTCGCTTTTTTCAAAAATCGCATTAGGCTCGCCCGGCTCAACGCTTACGGCATGTACCGTCGCGGTTAAAAGCGGGCATAGCGCCATTACCGCAAAAATAACTGTTTTTTTCAATTTTATAATCCTCATTTCCCCGACAAGGGAGGGCGGCAGGGGTAAGTACCCCTGCCGCTATGTTTTAGTCTGCAATGATCTTACTGTAGATCGGGGTCATTGTATTTAATCCGTCCCAAACAAATACTTCGACAATATCTCCGGCACTTGATCCGTCTATCGGAATATCAACCGTTTCATAAATATTTCCTTTAGTCTTTATATCCTTTATGCCCGTACCCTTATGAGAGGTCTTAACTCCTTCCTCCATTCCGGACGCAGCGGATATAATGCTGAATTCCTCATCATCGAGCGGAGACACAAACGTTATCCTGACACCGTTGTCTGTTCTTTCGATCCTGTCTGCGACAAAACCCGTAGTGCCGTTTATGATAACATTTGCCGAGAGCTCTTTGGTCGTATCGCCAAGCGTAACCTGCGCGGTTATCTCACATTCACCGGCGTTAACTCCGGTAACGACACCGTCCTCCGATACCTTAGCAATATCCGTATCAGTGCTCTCGTATGTAATACTGTCTACATTGTCAATTGAGAACGGGATACCGCTCTTATCCTTAAATCTGAGCTGTTCCTCAGCTCCCATGTTGATCATATACTTATCGGTATACATCACAGCGCCATCAAGATCACCGCCGCTTATGGTTTTAACAAAGTCGATCTTATCCAAAACGAAATGCGCAGTTGTTCCGGTTCGTCCCGCCGCCATCCTGTCCACGGTTATTTTAACATTATGTGAACCCTTGTCAAGATGCACCGTTTGCTTCATCCTAAGCTGCAGCTTCGGCTCGCTCCATTCAAATCTGTCGCCGGTAGCCGTCCAGTCGGAACTGTCCCTTGCCATTTCCTGTTCGTATGTGAGCGCATCGTCAATTGTGATAAGTCCGATAGTATTATTTACATCGTCATCATCACCCTTGTTTACGATCACTTCATAATCACCCTCCACCTCAACTTCAAAAGCATAATTGATATATACCGGCAAATTATCCTTATAGGCATCAAGGGTCAAATATTTCCCGCAGCTCGCCTCGCCTGATTTCATGGCGGAAGCAGCGGTATTGTAGTTTTGGAATGCTTTTCCGGTTCCTTCTGTTATTGCATCGCCATTCGTATGCTGAACATTTGTCACATTTTCGCCCTCTAATGTTATTGTTCTGAGAGCTGCGTCATCGTTGCTGTCGTACACGAAAAGTATGTAGTCTATATTCAGACTGTAAGGAGCGCTATCGCCTGCCGACTTCACTGTCAGCGAATTCTTGCCGACATTAAGATTTACGGTATTTCCCGTTACCTCTGCATCGTTTACATATACCTCCGCCGAAGTACCGTTTGCCGTCTTTATCTCAAAACTGTAATCTCCGTTTGCGGGCGCGGCAAAATCAAACGTGAACTCTACAGGGGTATCGGAATCTTTCTTTCCGCCTGTATATCCGCCGTTTGCCGAAGCATCCTCAAACTGTTCCGCACCCGGAATATTCTCACCCTGGATCATCAAAGGCGCTGTTGTCGGCACGGGTGTAGGAGCTCCCTTGAGATTTGTGAATTCAAGATCGTAGATAAATAGCGCCCACAAATTTGCATCCAGATCCGAAGGCGCAACAGCCTTTAATCTCAGCGTATTCTCGCCCTCGTTAAGCTCTACCCAATTTGCAACAACCGCCGCACAGCTTATGCCTCTTGATGTATGCGATGGGTTCGGAGAAACCTGAGTACGGTCAGGCAAAGCGGTAAACTCTCCGTCAGCCTCGCCGTCCTCGGCTCTCATCTCGTACTTCTTATCATTTATATACAGCTCGTATTTTCCTAACCATCTGCTGAATACGTCTATCATGATACTGCGCATATCATATGATCCCGCTTCAACGGCGTCAAACTTAATTGTAAGCTCGGCGTTAGGCGCTGCCTGACCCTGTTTCCAGCCAAGGATCTCGAGCGGCGTGCCGTCCTCGTTCTGTATCGTTGCAATTTCGTCTTTGGGGCCTTTATGGTAGGTAACTGTATTTCCTGTGTACGTCGGGATAGAAACATCCGCCAAGGCATAAGCCTCATAATAAAGTTTCTCCGCCGTCTTTACTTCCTTATCCGACGCCGGACGCGCTGTAGGCGTTTGGGTAGGCTCTGCCTCCGTGGGTGTGGAGGTCGGATCCGGCGTCTCCGTTTCCGTCGGCTTACCGTTTGTCTTCATAAACTCCATATCATATACAAACAACGTCCGCCAACCGGGATTGGTACTCGCGCCGCTCAACATCTTAATATTGAAAGTATTAGTTCCGCTATTAAGTGTAATATCGTCTACGATTACCGCCGCGCACCCCAGACCTCTTGACGTGTGCTTGGTTTCATCCTCACCGTCCTCAGCTTTCATATCATACTTCTGTCCGTTTATAAAAAGCTCATATGTGCCCATCTGCTTGTTAAACACATCTATCATTACAGATCTCATGCTGTAAACGCCGTCTGCGAGAGCTTCAAATTCAAACGTAAGCTCCGCATTCTCCGGCGCGGATCCTGATTTCCAGCCGATACATTGGAGGCTGCCTAAATCGCTTGTGCCGTCTCCGGGGCCGAAATGGTACTTAACAGTTCTTCCGACAGACTCCACCGGCGGATCAACAGTCTGTTTCAGATCACGGGCTTTGTAGTATAATCTGTCCTCCTGTGTTACGGGTTCTTTTTCCGTATAATCCGCCGCTGAGGATGTCACGGGTATTGTGATCATGCTCAATGCCATAGCCACGGCTGTGAAGAAGCTTAAAAATTTATTTGCTTTCATTGCTCTTATCCATTCTCCTTTCCGTTACAATATCTTTGTGGGTAAAACACGCTTTTATCCATTCGCGCGCAATAAGTTCATGTCCCGCGGCGGTCGGATGTACTCCATCCGCCAGCCAATAGCTCGCGCCCGTTGTTTTTGCCGCGTCATCAAACTTTTGCATAAGCGGTATGAACTGCAAACCAAATCTTTCGGCAATATTTTTTGCCGCTGCCGCCCGTTTTTCAACCTCGGCTCTGAATGCAGCCCAATTCCCCTCTGTTACCGATTAAAATGATGTGATTTGCACGGATTGCAGATCTTTGTTCCAATCTATCTCCGCTTTGTTCCCGGTGGTCTGCTCACCCCACTCCTCTACTTTATACGCGCTTCCGGTTACAATATTTTCTATTTCAAACCGGTTGATTTCCATATTCGGAACCAAATATTTTTTCATAATCATTGCCCTCCGTTTCACTGTTATTCGAAACTAACCTCTTCGTTCGTAACGGTCACCGTTACATCTCCGCTCGGCGAGTTGTCGAGAATTATCGCAAGAACGGCGTCGCCGTTGATGTCGCTGAGCGCTTTTATATTCGTAATTTCGTTACCCTTCTTCGTCTTGCCCGCGGTGAATACTATGTATTTGTAATTCTGCGGGTTAAAGCTTTCGGCAAATTTCATTCCGACCTTATATGTCCCGTCGTCGTTAGCGCCGCTTATTGCCGTATTCGCCGTGATGTCTGTTAGCGGATCCTCCGTAGCAGCAAGTCCGAACGCGCGGATGCCTACCCAGAAGTTAGTAGGACTGTTCAAAGCATTCGGCACCTCAAAGGTGATTTTAGAAATTCCCTCTTCAAGCTTAACCGGAGTTTTGGTTTTATAGCAGTAAATGTTAGACGGTTCCGCAAATCTTCCTCCGCCTTGGGGGAGGTTGTACACTTCCGTCATAGTTTCGGTATTACAGTTAAACTTTTTGTCTCCGACCGTCATATCAAATGTAGACGGATTAGCGGTGCTGCCCAAATCCCTGCTGAACACTATGGGATAGTAATTGCCGGATTTCGAAACCTTCATATTGTATGTAACTTTCGGAGTCTCTTTCATATTTTTGCTGTATTCTTTGCCATCGTTAAACGAAAGATTCAACCACGGGTTAAACGCCCAGTCATTCTTATCCTTAGACCACGCTGCGACATTGGAGCTTTCAAAATTCCTGTAATCGTTTTTTCCGGTACATGCGTCGTATATTGTCACGTCCTCGCTCGTAAATTCCATGTCGTAGATGTACAGTGTCCGGTAGGTACTGCCATTTACCGATCCTTTGGTGGTTTGCAGCGACAGCGTGTTCTTTCCTTCTTTGAGCGGTATGTTATTCACCAATACCGCCGCGCAGGACAGTCCTCTGCCGGTGTGGGTTTTGTCCGTATTCATATCGCCGTCCGGCTCGCCGTCCTCCGGCGCTAAAATGTATTGATCCGGATTGTCCCGTTTACACTCATTGCCGTTTATTTTTAAAACGTATTCTCCCATTTGGCGGTTAAAGATGTCCACCATTAAGCTTCGCATACTATATGTTCCGGCTGTGGGGACGTTAAACTCCAATTCTATTACGGCATTTTCCGGCGTGTCTCCGGAGTTCCAGCCCACGCATGTTTTGTCCTTCAGCGTGGGCTTACCGTCGCCGTTTCCGACATGATATGTAAGATCACGCGTATAATCCTTGGGAGCCGGAGAGGCGGTTGCGGGCTGGTTTAGGGCCTTCGCTTCATAATAAACGGTTTCCGTGAACTCTCCGGACTCCGCCGCCAATACCGGAACGGATACCGCAGCCGAGACCATTGCCGCTGCCATGAGACAGCTAAAAAATTTTTTCATAGTTTTTACATCTCCTTCTTTTATATTTGTGATTTCGCGGGGAACCAAACTCCTCGCGCCGCGCACTCGGCGCGGATTTTGACTGTTTTTTTAATTTACCGTTTCTTTCTCTGTCTTTTCATTCCTCCCGCCTTCTTTTCTTTTTTTATTTTAAGGTGTCCCTTCCGCCTTTTTTACCGCTAAACCAAGCTTGGATCCCAAACCTGCCTAACCTTTGACGCCGCCGACATTGACGCCGCCGATGATCTTCTTCTGGAATATCGCAAAGACTATAACCTGCGGCAATATTGAGAACAGCAGCGCCAGCATCTGGTAGTCCATTGTGTACGGTGATGATTTGAGATTAAAGAGCTGAACACCAAGTACTGTAAGGTTCTGCTTACTTATTAATAAGTACGGCCAGAAATACTGTCCCACGCTTCCGTTAAACGCGAATATGGAAACCGTCATAAATATCGGTACGGAAAGCGGAAGTATTATTCTAAAGAATATCTGTAGATTTCCCGCGCCGTCCACCTGCGCCGCCTCGATCAGCGCCTTAGAGATCCCGTCAAAGAAATTCTTGAACAGGATTATATCGAATACATTTGCCGCCGCCATGATCCAGATAGGCCAGAACGAGTTTGACATATCAAAATGCAGGTGCGGAAAATCCGTAAATATCATATACAGCGGGACCGTACGCATTGTTCCGGGCATAAGCATTATCCAGAACAATACCGCAAGTATCAGCTTTGTCCCCTTGGGCTTCAGTCTCGATAACGAATATCCCGCAAGACCGCATACTATCACGTCCGCCGCAACGCTGCCCAACGCCATTGTAAAGGTGCTTATATAGTATTTGTAAAACTTCATTTCCGTCCATACCTTTACGAGCTTTGACAGCTCTAATTTGTGCGGCAGAAAGCTTGCCGGCACCGCGTACATCTCTTTTACGTCCTTAAATCCCGAAAGCAATATCCATACTACCGGAAAAAAGCATACCGCGCAGTAAACTAACAGAAAGAGGAACATAATAAGATACAGTATTTTGTATTTTTTCTGCTTCATATCCGCTGTTGTAAGGATACCCCTATCCATATTCGCAAATAAATTCATTGTTTCAGGTCTCCTTTCCGCTTATTGATTATCCTCTACCTTCTTATTAAGGTAGAAATAGAAGCAGGTAAATACGATCAGTATCAAAAACATTATAACTCCCACCGCAAGCGCAAGCTGAGGTCGTACGCTTACAAATCCGTATTTATACGCCAACAGTCCCAGCGACGTTGACGCGCCGTTCGGTCCGCCGTCGGTCATCTGCAGCGGCTGCTCCATGATCGAAAACACGCCTATTATCTGACGTATCAAAAACAGCAGCATTACTCCCGACATATGCGGAAACGTTACGCTCCGGAAACGCCGCATAAATCCCGCGCCGTCCATTAAAGCCGCTTCATACAGCTCACGGTTTACACCCTGTAACGCCGCAAAATAGTATATCGCCGTCGCGCCGCAGCTGTTCCACGTCATACTGATAACTATAAACATTACCGTATGCTTCGGATCCTGAAGCCACACATACGGATCAAGCCCAAACTTTGACAGGGCTAAATTCAGAAGTCCGCCCCGGTCGGGATAGTACATCAAAAACCAAAGAGTCATTACCGCAACCGACGGCAGCGCGCTCGGGAAATATACCCAAAACCTGAACCCGTTGCGAAAATGCACCACTTCGTTTAATACTACCGCTAATATAACGGGGATGGGAAATCCGATTATGATCGACCAAAATACATATCGGAACGTATTCCCGACTGTTTTCGCGAACATCGTATCCGCTATTACGCGCCTGTAATTATCAAGCCCCACGAACTCTCCTACCTTGTAGCCGCGCATATTGAAAAACGACCATATGGTTCCCGTGATTTGAGGTCTGAGCACAACGAAGTACACACACACCACAGCCGGTAATATCAAAGCCCATGCGCTGCAGTTCTTTCTTATAAGATTGAATTTTGGTTTCTTTCCGGCTTTTGCCGGCATACGCGTTTTCACTTGTCCTCAACCCCTTTATCAGTTCTCATAATCGAGGAAATTATTCTGGAAGTCAGAGTTTGCCGTTTCCAATATAGTCGCGCAGTCCGCATTCTTGTTGGTCAAAACCTCCTGAATACATCTGTCGAGCACACTGTAAAGATCCTGCGCGCATACAGGCTCTTCTACCTGGTATTCGATGTTTTCCTTGTTGTCATTGTATGACTTGACGTTCTTTTCCGGAATGTTTCTGAACTCATTTGTTAGCTCTCTCTTAAACGACTGGCTTGTCGCCTTTTCATTCCATACTGTAATATCAAAAATGCCTATAATATCAGCGTCCTGCTCGCGCTTGGTTTCCATAGTCTGACGGTAACGCTCCTTGCCCTCGTCGTCGATATCGGGCGAAAAGCCGGTAAATTCGATCCATTTAAGGGCAGCGTTGATCTGCTCCTTTGTTGCGTTAGGCTCTATTACATAGAACGAACCGCCCATAAGCGTTACATGCTTTTCAGGTCCTGACGGCATCTGCGCCAACGCAATATCGTTGCGGTCCATGCCATAACTGTTGACAAGGCTGTTAAGCTGCCCCGGGTGAGCGAACGCCATTGCAGCCTGATCCGTACCGATAAGCTTTATGACTTCCTCGTTATTGACCTTTGTGTTAGCCGGAAGCGAATCATCCTCCCATTTCATATCACGGAGCAGCTTCAAAGCGTCCGTGCAGCTCTCCGAATTAAATGTCGAGACCCAGTTCCCGTCCTTCTGCTCCATAAACGTTGTGCCGTAGCTCCATGCAAGAGGCATGAAGTTCCAGCCGCCGCCGTTCTCGGCTGTCGGGAATACAAATCCTGCCTTGCCGGTTTTTTCATGAATGGTCTTTGCCGTTTCTCTGAGCTCCTCAAAGGTCTTGGGGATTATCGGCTCATCATTCTCGTTGACCAAGCCCGCTTCCCGGAATAAATTCATATTTATGAGAAGTCCTAAAGAATACATCTCGTACGGCAGAAGATATACTCTGTCGTTCTTTGAGATGTTGCTGTACAGATAATCATTCATCTTGCCGTAATAGCCGTTTTCCTTTATGGCGTCGGTAATGTCCGCCGCGTAACCGAACTCCATGATCTTGCTCGCCTCGGTAAAGAACGCACGGTATATGGTCGGGAGAGTTCCCGCCTCCGCCTTCGGCATGAACGTCTGAATATCAAACTTCCATGTGTCCGGAACAATATTTATGTCCGGGTTCTCTTCCATAAATGAAGTACGCAAATTTTCCATGCGCTCATAGCTTTTGGGTTCTGTGTCCTTATCGGGCCACAGTCCCACGGAAACCGTGATTTTACCGTCGGCATCCGCGGCGTCCTTCGTGTCCGCGCCGCATCCGCTTATCACCGCGGCAAGCATCGAAAATACCGTCAGTAACAATAATGCCCTTTTGATTTTTTTCATAAGCATCTACCTCCTGTGCTTTACTGTTTTTATGTCTGTCGTCCGCCGCGGCGGTCCGCATTGCCGCGGCTTTGTGGTTAATTTTATTTTAGCATGTCCTGTTTGATCTTATCAAGGAGCAGTTTTTGGTATATTATTATTTGTTTTATTTCGATTTGTATCATTTTTC
>CANRAG010000036.1 GCA_947628515.1 uncultured Clostridia bacterium
CTTTTTATACTTCGCCAGTCCGCGTTAAAATTGTGGTTTATATCCACTCCCATGGCGTTTGACTGCCAGTTTTCCGTAAAATTCAAAATACCCGTGTTTTTTATTATGTATCTGTGAATAAGGTTTTTAGGATCAATTCCGTTTATCGCAATATCCACACCGTCGGGATTAATCATCGGTATGAAGTATATTTTTATTTTATTGTGATATTTATCCATATTGACATATCTTTTGGCAAAATCAATAAGCGCGGCTCCCGTAAGATATTCAAGCCCGTGAAACGCAGCCGCGAACACGGCGCTTTTTTCACCTTCGCCTATGGAAAAACAGTATATATTTCGTTTTAGCGAGGTTTTTCCTATAACATTAAGATTTTCAAATCTCCTAACCTCGGAAGAAATATAGTCATAATCGTATTTCAAACCACCACCACCTTTAGCGTTACAGTTAACATATTCGACGAAGAATACCGCGCGTCCGGTTTTGACAATCTCTCAATCAAACGGCATAACAACGCGCGGTGATTGCTTCATACCTGAATAGTTAGCTTCTACAAAATTTTATGAAAAAATTTTTAAGTTTATGCAACCTTTTGATAATGTAATTCGTATTATCTATGACGGAGGGAAATAAAACATATAAAATTACAAATTGTGGAACTAAATCAAGGTCCGTACCGTCTAATAAAATAAATAATAAAAAGGAGAAATCAAAAATGAAAAAGAAAATGCTGTCATTATTTATCGCAGGAGCAATGCTCGCATCGACATCGGCCGCGTTTGCGATAGAGACCGATGATAACACACCGCCTATAGATATGATACAGATAAAGGAAAATCCTGTGACAAATTATATGGGCACGGTAAAAGCGGTTGACGAAAATGTGGTAACGGTTGACGTTGAGACGGAGAATGAAACCGTTCAGGCGGCATACGGCGTTACCGAGGAAACTCCCGTTTATGACGCGGCCGGCAAAAAAGTTGAAGAGTTAAAGGCGGGTGATAAGGTTATAATAGCGACGGAATCCAATCTTTTAACAAAGGATATAAAGCCGGTAAAGGCGATAGTCGTAAACAATGAGAAGGACAAGGCTGTAAACGTATATTATGACAAGTTCTCAACAACGGAGCTTGGATTTATAAGCTCGGATAACGGTCTTGTACTCAATATAGAAGATGACAAGAAAGCGGAGTATGAGGGAAAAACACTTCTCGTAATCTATGAGCTTGCAACCATGAGCATTCCGCCGCAGACAAATCCGATAGCGGTAGCGGTTATAGAGGACGGCGACCGGGAACCGATTGACACAATGGAGATGAAAAAATACATAGGCGCTGTTAAGTCAATGGATGAAAAGAATGTAACAGTTGAAATTGACGGCGTTGAATATGTATTTGTTGCCGACGAGATTGCCGATAATATTGCCGTGGGCGACGAGGTTGAAGTATATTCGACGGCCGCGCTCGAGACAAAGGATATAAAGACAGCTGCCAAGGTTGTAAAGACGGAAAAAGAAAAGGTGTCGATTTCCTTTAAGATTGGCGACAGTGTTTTAAATATCAACGGCGAAGAGGTTAAAGTTGAGAAGCCGTATATCGCGGGCGAGGGAACAACTCTTGTTCCGGTGAGAGTTATTTCAGAGGCATTCGGCGCAAAGGTTGACTGGGTCGAGACTGAAAACAAAGTAACAATCACCTTTGACGGTAAATCAATAGAATTGACGATTGACGATAAAACCGCTGTAATTGACGGCGACGAGGCGTATGAGCTTGAAGAGGCTCCCCGTCTTGAAAACGGCACTACAATGGTTCCGATCAGATTTATATCCGAAAGCTTCGGAGCAAAGGTCGGCTGGGATGAGGCAACAGAGGGCATAACGGTAGAGCTTAATTGATGTAATTTATATGGAGATTTTAAACAGAAGGTTGTTCCGCCGTTTAAACGGCGGAACAACCTTCTGTATTATTTGTTTTATTGTTTTTTATTTTCTGTTTTAATGTTATTTTAATTTTAGTAATGTAAAATTAAAACAGAAAATAAATAAGAGGAGGTTTGTAATGGAAACAGAGGTTTTTAACAGATATGAATACAAATACATTATTGACGCGAAAACGTATGAAAAAATGATTGAAATTATGGATGAGCATATGGAGCTTGACCTTCATAATATAAATCATCACTCATATACAATCGCAAATATATATTTTGATACGAAGGATGATTATCTCATAAGACATTCTTTGGAAAAACCGCAGTATAAGGAAAAGCTGAGAATGAGATTGTACGGCGTGCCGGGAGAAAATTCAAAGGTTTTTCTTGAAATAAAAAAGAAGTATCGCGGAATTGTGAATAAGCGGCGGACAACTCTCGGCCTTGATGAAGCGTACCGGTTCGTCGAATCGGGAGAAATGCCTCGGGTTAAGGAATATATGAACGAACAGGTTCTGCATGAGATAATATATTTTCTGCACTGCTACAAGCTTGAACCGAAGGTCTATCTCGCCTATAACAGAATTGCGTATTTTGAAAAAGATAATCCGGATTTGAGAATCTCATTTGACACCAACATCCGCACGCGCCGCTATGATGTGCATTTGGAAGACGGAGATTACGGCGAGCGGCTCATTGATGATAACACATATCTTATGGAAATAAAAACAGCCCGCGCCATGCCGCTGTGGCTTGCGCACACACTCACAGAGCTTGACATACACAGATGCAGTTTCTCAAAATATGGAACGGAATTTACAAATTTTGTTCATTCAAATTCATCAATCAAATATTAAAGGAAAGAGAGACATAAGTAATGGATAATCTGTTTAATGAAATTTTTACGAATGTATCAACGGAAATGACTGTTATATCGTCGGTGTTGACTATACTTATCGCGGGATTAATGGGATTTGCAATAGCGTTTACATATTTTAAAACCCAGGAGGAGGAAAGCTTTCAGCGCAGTCTGGCAATTACTTTGTTAATGCTTCCGATAGTTTTATCGGTAATAATACTCTTTGTGGGAAGCAATATCGCCCGCGCTTTCAGTCTTGCGGGAACGCTTTCGATTATACGATTTCGAAGCGCGCCCGGCGATCCTAAGGATATAGGATTTATATTTTTCGATATCGCAGCAGGTCTGTCATGCGGGGTCGGATTATACGGCTATGGAGCAATCTTTGTAATAATGCTGTGCGTTATTATATTACTTGCCGAAAAATTAAAACTGTTTGAAAGAAAAACAGCACAAAAAACGCTGAAAATTACTGTTCCGGAGGACTTGAACTTTGAGGGAGCGTTCGACGATATATTGGAACGGTATACAAAAAGGTATTCACTTGATAAAATTAAAACGACGGATTTGGGTTCGTTATTGGAGCTGGATTATCAAGTCACAATGGAACAGAACCGTAACGAGCGAGAGTTCATAAACGAGTTGAGGTGCCGTAACGGCAACCTTAATATCATTCTTGCGCTGACTCATAGCGCATGTAACGGATAATTGTAAAAAATTATGCGACAGCATATACAGATAAGGGGAATTAAGTCATGAAAATGTTTACAAAGAAAATTTTCGCCGCGCTTTTGGCGGCGGCTGTCAGTTCGGTAATAACATCGGGTTGTTTTGCTGTGGACAGCGACGAATGGAAAAATAACATCGGTGAAATAAATCTTGACAGTATGAAGGTTACGGGTTCGGGAGTTGCTGTTGACGGAAACATCATTAAAATTACGGACGGCGGTGATTTTAATGTAAGCGGAACGCTTGCGGACGGCATGATTTATGTAAACTCTGATGAGAAAGTAAAGCTCCGCCTGAGCGGTGCGAGCATCTCAAACAGCGCCGGACCCGCAATATTTTTCGATAATGCCGAAAAAGCCTTTATCACAATAACGGAAGGTACGGAAAACTATCTCTCCGACGGTAAAACTTATTCCACAGAGGACGCGGACAGCGTACTTTTTTCCAATGACGACCTTGAAATAAAGGGAGACGGAATATTAAATATTACGGGAAACTATCAGCACGGTATCGCCGGCGACGACGATGTCAGTATTGAAAACGGAATAATTAACATAAATTCGTATGAGCACGGAATAAAGGCAAATGATACGCTTTCAGTTTCCGGAGGTGAAATAACCGTAACATCCGAAACCGGTAAGGGTATGAAAGCTGATTTAGAGGTTATAATCGACGACGGTACTATTAATATTACAAGCAAACAGAGCGAGGGTATAGAGAGTAAGGGTACACTTACAATTAACGGCGGGGATATAAACGTTATTTCCGCCGACGACGGAATAAATACGGGAAATGAAAGTACCGGCGCCGAGAAACCCGGCGATTTCGAACCGCGCGAGAACAACGGGGAAATGCCGGATATGCCAAACGGAGGTCGTCACATGCGCGGCGATATGCCAATGCCGCCCGAAGGGAGCGCCCGACCCGACGCAAAAGTGCCGCAGAACAGAGAAATGGCGCGGGGCGACCGTATGAACGGAAGGATGGCTCCCGGCGGTATGGGCAGAGGCGGTATGATGGATGAGGAAACCGCCGCCGCTCATGCTATTACGATTAACGGCGGAAATATCCATATAAGCGCGGAAGGCGACGGTATCGATTCTAACGGGGGAATGACAATCAACGGGGGCACAATTATCGTGGACGGACCGACAGGCAATGGTAACGGCCCGCTCGATTCAGAGGGCGGGATCACAATGAACGGCGGCACCGTTATAACCGCGTCAAGCGCGGGTATGCTGCAGTTGCCCGCAGCTGCGGACGGAATAAATATAATGCAGGTCTTCTTTGACGGGGAGCAAGCCGCGGGAACAACGGTTTCGGTTAAGGAAGCATCAAGCGGAACGGAGCTTATGACAATGACTCCGACAAAAAACTTCAGAGCGATAGTATTCGCTTCCCGGGAATTAAAAAGCGGAACGGATTACACGATATATATTAACGGCAACGAATACGAATCCTTTACCGTATCAGCCGGAACAACAACAATCGGAACCGCCGGCTTTGACGGATTCGGCGGCAGAGGAAACGGACTGCGGGGTAATCCGGCAAACGGCATGGAAAACCGTCCGGCAGACTTAAAATCAGTCGGATAGGTGACTGTCACGATATATGCGGGGTGGCTTATTATGAGATTATTGGTTGTGGAGGATGAAAGAGATTTAAACAGAATTATATCCAAACGCCTTGAAGCGGCGGGATATAATGTTGACAGATGCTTTGACGGCGAGGAGGCGCTTGATTTCCTCGCGGTGGGAGAATTTGACGCGGTTATTCTGGATATTATGATGCCGAAAATATCGGGTATAGATGTGCTTAAAACCATGCGCCTTAAGAATAATACGACGCCCGTATTGCTGCTCACCGCGAAGGACAGTATAGAGGACAGAGTGATAGGTCTTGACGCGGGCGCGGACGATTATCTGATTAAACCGTTCGCGTTTGACGAGCTGCTGGCGAGAATAAGAGTTATGACGCGCAAGGCGGCGGGAGGCGCCACCAATCAATTTACTCTGGCAGATTTGGTCATGGACACAAAAACGCATACGGTAACTCGCGCCGGAGAGGAAATCACGCTGTCGGCAAAGGAGTATGATATTCTCGAATATATGATGATGAATAAGGGCGCTGTGCTAAGCCGTGAGAAGATAGAAAATCATGCGTGGAATTTCGATTATTGCGGTGGGACAAATGTTGTGGACGTATACATACGCTACCTGAGAAAAAAGATAGACGATCCGTATGAGGTAAAGCTTATTCACACGGTGCGCGGATACGGATATGTTTTAAAGGAGTGTTGATTTTGTGAAAGGACTGTCTATCAGGCTTCGCGTTACCGTATGGTACACGGTCGTAATGATTATCATTTCCGCGGCCGTGCTCTTTGCAGTGGATTCGTTCAGCCGCAATATGCTTGAAAAAAATATGGAGCACAGGGTGACTTATGCAGTAAACGAGATGACAAAGAGGGTGTACGGACGCGATGGAAGAATGAGACCCGTACGCGACTTTGAGCTGTACGAGCAAGGTGTTTACATGATGATATATGACAATAGCAGAGGGCTTATAAACGGCATGGTACCGTTCGGGATTTCAGACGCGTTCGAGTTTTCCGACAACGAGCTGCGCGTAACCGAATACGGCGGCAACCGGTATTACGAATATGACAGAGCAATTCGTGTTCAGGGCAGAGAAGCGTACTGGATTAAAGGGATTATATCAATTTCAGAGGAGCTTAACGCCGCAGGCACGTCTATGAGGAATAATATCATCCTGTCGGTCATACTTATACTGATTGCGGCGGTCGGCGGATATATCATCATCAGCCGCGCGTTTGTACCTGTGAAGCTCATACGAAAAACAGCGAAGGAAATAAGCGAGAGCAGAGATTTATCGCGCAGAATTGGGATAGGCGAGGGCAAGGACGAAATATATGCTCTTGCAAAAACCTTTGATGAAATGCTTGACAAGCTTGAAAAAAGCTTCAATCAGGAAAAGCAATTCACCTCGGACGCTTCGCATGAGCTTAGAACTCCGATTTCGGTTATCTTGTCCGAGTGCGAATACGCGGAGGAATGTGCAAAAACCGCGGAGGATTACAAAGAGTCGATAGAATCGGTAAAGCGACAGGCAAACCGGATGTCAAAATTAGTCTCAGAGCTTCTCACGATTTCCCGGATGGACAAAAACACGATTCGGACAAATTTTGAAGAAATTGATTTGAGTGAGCTTCTATCCTTTGTCTGCGACGAACAGACCGAGATACACGAGGAAAACGTCGCGCTGATAAGAAACATTCGTTCCGGCGTTACAGCGTCGGCTGACCGTCTGTTGATAACGCGCTTGTTTATAAACTTAATTTCCAATGCGTATCAATATATCGGGGACGGTAATAAAATAGAGGTAACACTCGCGGAGGAGAATGAGGATATTATATTTTCCGTCAAGGATAACGGCATAGGAATCGCTAAGGAGCAGCTGCCGAAAATATGGGATCGCTTTTACCAGGTTGACGTCTCAAGAACGGCAGGTGAAAACAACAGCATGGGGCTGGGTCTTTCAATGGTTAAATGGATTGCACAGTGCCATAACGGAAGGGTAACGGTGGAAAGCGAACCCGGAAAAGGCAGTGTTTTTACATTTTTAATGAGAAGATATGCAAATTGAAAGAAATATGTAAAGAATATGATAGGTTGACCTTTTTGCTATATAGATAAAACGAAGGTGCGGCAAAAACCAATGTTTTGCCGCACCTATTTGATTTTTATCGGCTTAAAATCCTGCCGCAGCCAATTTTAGCGCCGGAATCTCCGGCGGGCTGAGTTTTGAAATCGTCAGGCTGGCTATGGATAACGATGACCTTGCCGATAACATCCTCCACCGTAAATCTGTCGGTCAACACCGACATATACGCGTATCCATAATTGCCAAACAGCGGCGGCAAATCTCCGGCATGGTATGGATGCGGACATTCATTGGGGTTGTAGTGCCCGTCGGCGTCTGCAAAAGGGTCCGCCGCGTCGCCGGTGCAGCTTGTTCCGTTATGAATATGCAGCGCAAATATACCGGGGGCGCATGTATTTCCATATGGCAAACCGTATATTTCGGCCGTAACCAAAACACCCTTTGATGTCTGCTTAAAGGATACCGTTCCGAACAGACCGGGATAGGCGCGGCTGCCTCTGATTGTTGCGTTTGCGGCAGCATACGATACATTGTTTTTAGTCATATTATACCTCCTCCCGAAATATATAATATGATTTATGTGAAATCACGGTGAAGCAAATATACCCGTTTCGGAGGATTGTATGCTGTTTTTTGAAATTTATGATTAATCCATATTATCAATGGCCGCTCTCTCTATCGCAAGCCCTTTCTTATAGCGTTCGATAAACACGTTAAAGCCTTCAACCTGTTCCGGCTGCGGGGCAAGCGTTGTGCCCTTGCTGCCGGCAAAGACCTTATTTTCAAGATATGCGTCAAGCGCTTCGCCGTCCGCTTTGTTTATCATATAGTCCGCGAGCACCGCTATACCCCACGCGCCGCCCTCTCCGGCCGTTTCCATTACGGTCACGGGCGCGTTTATAGCGTTTGCCGTAATCTGCTGCCCCACCTCGGGCGTTTTGTAAAGTCCGCCGTGGCCCGTTATACTGTCAAGCTTTACGCCCTCGTCCACAAGCATTATATCCAGCCCGATTTTAAGAACGCTTAGGGTTGAGTACAGAATTGCCTTTGCAAAATTCGGGAAGTCGAACTTACTCTCCGGCGTTCTTACTACCAACGGTCTGCCTATCTCCATGCCGGTTATGTTTTCGCCCGACACATAGTTATACGTAAGCACATTGCCGCAGTCGGCGCTGCCCTTTACAGCCTCGAAATAGAAGGTATCATAGAGCTTTGGCATACTCACCTCCACCCCGTACGCGCTAAGGCAGCCCTTGAAGCAGTTTACCCATGCGTTGAGGTCGGAGGTGCAGTTGTTGCAGTGAACCATTCCCACAAGCTCGCCCGAAGGCGTGGTTACGAGGTCTATTTCGGGATGAACCGCCTTTAAATCGTTTTCAAGCACAACCATGCCGAATACAGATGTTCCGGCTGAAATATTACCCGTTCTCACCTTTACGCTGTCGGTAGCCACCATGCCCGTTCCGGCGTCGCCCTCCGGCGGACACATAGGTATGCCCGGCCGCAGCTTTCCGCTCACGTCGAGCAGCTTAGCGCCTTCGGCTGTCAGAGTGCCGGCGTCGTCGCCCGCAAGCAGCACTTCGGGGAGAATTTCATCAAGAGTCCACGGATAATCGCCTGTAAGGGAATTGAACTGTTCAATCATTCTTGAATTGAATTTTTTTGTCGCCGTATCTATCGGGAACATTCCGCTGGCCTCGCCGACGCCGAGAACCTTCCTGCCCGACAGCTTCCAGTGTATGTACCCGGCAAGCGTTGTCTGGAATGTGATGTCCTTAACATGCTCCTCGCCGTTAAGCATTGCCTGATAAAGATGCGCGATGCTCCAGCGCTGCGGTATCGGATAGTCAAAAAGCGCGGTAAGCTTCCGTGACGCGTCCTCCGTAATCGCGTTTCTCCAGGTCCTGAACGGAACAAGCAGCTCACCGTCCTTGTCAAATGCCATATAGCCGTGCATCATAGCGCTGAACCCGATTGCCCCAAGGCTTGTGATTTCCGCGTCATATCGCGTCTTTACATCCTTTGCGAGCTGCGCGTAGCAATCCTGAAGTCCCGACCATATATCGTCAAGGCTGTATGTCCATATCCCGTTTACGAGACTGTTTTCCCAGTCATGGCTGCCGCTCGCAATCGGAGCCCTATCCTCTCCGATAAGAACCGCCTTTATTCTTGTAGAGCCGAACTCAATGCCGAGCACGGCCTTTCCCGCTTCGATATAGCTCTTCATAGCGAATATCCCCCTTGTTTTCGTGATTTATAGCTTTATTATACAGCATTGTTACAATCTTGTCAACAAAATTTAACATAGAAAACGGTGCTAATTTGACAAAACGTCTTGACATTTTATTTGAAATATTATAGAATATATATGCTTAATGTTCTTTAAAAATATTTTCTGTAATGATACAGTAATTAAATCTGCACACAATCATGAGGGGTAATCCGGGATTGTTTGCTTAAAGAAGTATAAGCGTTTTCCGGCGCTGACCTGCGCGCCGTATGCGTTTAGCTGTACTTTTTACATAAGAAAAATTTATATAAGCAATCTGACTTAGGATATGCCTCCGGTTTGGTGTGTAAATACATTTAAACAATAAAAATGGAGGTGTTTACAATAACAACTATTGATATAGTTTTAATAATACTGATAGTATTAGCAATCGCGGGCGCAGTTGCCGCCGCGTTTGCCGCATATAAAAAAGGTTTTGCATCAGGTATTGAACACAGAAAGCAGGTGGCCGAAGCACAGTTCGGCTCTGCCGAAGCAAAAGCAAAAGCAATAGTTTCCGATGCCGAACGGTCAGCAGAGACAAAGAAACGTGAGGCATTACTTGAAGCAAAGGAGGAAAATCAGAAGCTGCGCGCCGAGCTTGATAAGGAAATCAAGGAGCGCCGCAACGAGATTTCCCGACAGGAGCGCAGAGTAAATCAGAAAGAGGAAACACTTGATAAAAAGACTGAGAATTTGGAAAGAAAGGAACAGTCTTTAAACGGTAAGCTTAAATCTCTTGAAAAGAAAGAGCATGAAATAGCAGAAATTAAACAAAAGCAGACGGAAGAGCTTGAAAGAATTTCGGGAATGACAAGGGACGAAGCGAAAGCCGTGCTTGTACAGGAAATCGAAATGGCCGCAAGACACGATGCTGCTGTTATGGTTAAAGAAATTGAGCAAGAGGCAAAGGAAACCGCCGAAAAGAAGGCAAAGAATATTGTTGCCATGTCAATTCAGAAGGTTGCCGCGGACCATGTAGCGGAAACCACGGTTTCGGTTGTCAATCTGCCGAGCGACGAGATGAAGGGTCGTATCATAGGTCGTGAGGGCAGAAATATACGCACACTCGAAACGCTTACCGGTGTTGATTTGATTATCGACGATACGCCGGAGGCCGTTATAGTATCGAGTTTCGACCCGATAAGGCGCGAGGTCGCTAAGCTTTCGCTTGAAAAGCTTATTGTTGACGGACGTATTCATCCGGCAAGAATAGAAGAATCGGTTGAGAAATCCCGCAAGGAGGTTGACTCAATCATCAAGCAGGAGGGCGAAAACGCGGCGTTCTCAACAGGCGTGCACGGACTGCATCCGGAGCTTATAAAGCTTTTGGGCAAGCTCAGGTACAGAACCAGCTATGGCCAGAACGTATTAAATCACTCCGTAGAGGTCGCGTATCTCGCGGGGGTTATGGCGGGCGAGCTTGGCTGTGACGTCAATCTCGCAAAGCGCGCGGGACTGCTTCATGACATCGGCAAGGCCGTTGACCATGAGGTTGAGGGCTCGCACGTAACAATCGGCGCGGATATCGCTAAGAAATTCCGCGAAAATAAAGATGTTGTACATGCCATTATGGCACATCACGGCGACGTTGAGCCGCAGACTCTAATCGCTGTTCTCGTCCAGGCGGCGGACGCCATTTCAGCCGCGCGGCCGGGCGCGAGACGTGAGAATTTGGAAACGTATATCAAGCGTTTACAGAAGCTTGAGGAGATTTCAAACGAGTTTGAGGGCGTGGAAAAATCATTCGCTATCCAGGCGGGGCGTGAGATAAGAATTATGATTAAGCCCGAAGTTGTTTCCGACGACGCGATGATTATAGTCGCTAAGGACATTGCAAAGAAAATAGAAAGCGAGCTGGAATATCCGGGTCAGATTAAGGTAAGCCTTATACGCGAAACCCGCGCGGTGGACTATGCCAAATAATTCTCGCTTTCGCTGAAACCCACAAAATTAAGGAGTATCTGTCGGATGTTGACAGCCGGATCCTCACCGTGCGATAAAGGTACGGTGATAAAGGCGCGGCTGCGAGCTTCTACCCGTTCGGCAGACTCCTTTTTTATCTAAACATGTGTTACTATTATGTAACAAACAGTCCGGAGATATATTATGAGAATTTTATGTATAGGCGATATTGTGAGCCGCATAGGAAGGAATATGCTTTTTAAGTATGTTGACGATTTAAAATATAAGGCGGGAATTGATTTTGTTATCGCAAACGGTGAAAATTCAAACCACGGCAGGGGCATGACGAAATCAGGCTACAGCGAGATGAAACGCGCCGGAGTGGACGCGTTCACAACGGGCAATCACGTATGGGGCGCGAAAGAAATCGTTTCGATAATGAACGACGAGGACGACGTTATCCGTCCGGCAAATCTGCCGGATGGCGTTCCGGGACGGGGCAGCGCCGTATTTACCGCGTCAAACGGCGTCAGGGTCGGGATTATCAATCTTATGGGACAGGTTGACATGATACCCTGTGAAAATCCGTTTGCCGCGGCGGAGCGGGAAGTGGAAAAGCTCCTTGAGAAAACTCCGGTAATAATCGTTGATTTCCATGCCGAGGCGACGTCGGAAAAAATGGCGATGGGCTATTTTCTGGACGGTAAGGTGAGCGCTGTTTTCGGAACGCATACGCATATACAAACGGCGGACGCAAAAATACTTAAAAACGGCACCGGGTATATCACCGATATAGGCATGACAGGAGCGGCGGACTCCATACTCGGTATGAACAAGAAAATAATAATCAAACGGTTCCGTACGGGAATACCGCAGAAATTCGAGCTTGCCGAAGGTAGGGGACAGTTTTGCGGCTGTATTTTCACGATTGACGAAAGCACCGGAAAATGCACGGATGTCGAGCGCATATGGTTTGATGAATAAAAATATATAAAACGGCATGGCGTTCGCCATGCCGTTTTTGTCCGGTCGGAAATTTTACCGGCGTCCGCGTATTCGGGAGCTGCCTCGCCTTTAAGCGGCTTTTTCACTTGATTTTCGATTTTTTTGATTACCCCCTTGTTAAATCCGGCATTATGGTGTATAATATATAATAGGATTGGTATAATTCGCATTAGGAGGCACATATTTATGTATGATGTTGTTATAATCGGCGGCGGCGCGGCGGGCATGAGCGCGGCTATATACGCAATGCGCGGCGGAATGAAAACGCTGCTGCTCGAAAAACTGTCATGCGGCGGCCAGGCCGCGCGTACCTACGAGGTCGACAACTACCCGGGATTTTCGGAAAATCCCACCGGTCCGGCGCTTATGGACGCGTTTAAAAAACACGCGGATAAATTCGGAGTCCAAATCAAGTCCGAGGCGGTGCGGGAAATAATAAACGCCGGAGGAGATATTAAATCGGTAAAGACAAGACGCGGCGAGTATGAGACAAAGACGATAATAATAGCGACGGGCGCAAATCCGAAAAAGCTCGGAGTGCCGGGCGAGGAGGAGCTTGCGGGCGCGGGCGTAAGCTATTGCGCAACCTGCGACGGCGCATTTTTTAAGGGACTTGACACCGTTGTGATAGGCGGCGGAAATACCGCGATGGAGGACGCGCTGTATCTTGCGGGGTTCTGCGAGCGTGTGTTTGTGATGAACCGCTCGAAGAGATTTAAGGCGTCCGGAATTTTGCTGGACAGAGTGAAGAATAATCCGAAAATTACCGTATACACGGATATGGTATCGGAGGCGTTTGAAGGAGACGGCAGACTCCAACGAGTAATCGCAAGAAACACGGCGACCGGAGAAAAGGGCTTTATAAACGCGTCGGGCGTTATTGTTTCGATAGGGATAGAGCCGGAAAACACGGTTGCGAAAAAATGCGGAGTCGAGCTTTGCGAAAGAGGCTTTATAAAAACGGATATGTATCTTGCGACAAACGTGAAGGGCATATTTGCCGCGGGCGATTGCAGGGTATCGCCGTTACGGCAGATTGTAACCGCCGCGGCTGACGGCGCGGTTGCGGCCACAAGCGCGATAAATTATATTTTACAGGGATAAGAGCTATGAGAATGATAAAAAATGCCTGTATAATAACGGGCACGGGCGAAAGAATTGAAAACGGGGTAATAGTGTTTGACGACAAAATACGTTTCGTGGGAACGGACTATGATAAAGAGGTCGAGGATGTGCTTGACCTCTCGGGATTTTATGTTGTTCCCGGCCTTATAGACGCCCATTGTCATCTTGGACTTTTCGGCGACGCAACGGGCTTTGAGAGCGCCGACGCGAACGAGGACAGCGATCCCGTAACGCCGCAGCTAAGAGCGATAGACGGGATAAATCCTCAGGATAGGGGCTTTTGCGAGGCGCGGCTTGCGGGTATAACCACAGTGGTAACGGGCCCGGGCAGCGCAAACGCTATCGGAGGGCAGTTTGCGGCGATAAAGACCGCCGGCATATGCGTTGACGATATGATTATAAAAGCGCCGTGCGCTATGAAAATGGCGCTCGGCGAAAATCCCAAAACAGTATACAACGAAAAGGATGAAGCGCCCACAACCCGCATGGGAACAATGGCGCTAATAAGGGAAACATTGTACAAGGCGGTCAATTACCGCGACGCTCTTATAAAGCATGAGCGTGACAGCGAGGAAAACGAGCGTCCGGAATTTGACATGAAGCTTGAGGCGATGCTGCCGGTGGTGCGAAAGGAAATCCCCGTGAAAATACATGCGCACCGCGCGGACGACATTTGCAGCGCGATAAGGCTTGCGAAGGAGTTTGATATAGACGTTACGATAGAGCATTGCTCGGACGGGGACATAGTGGCCGATGTGCTTACGCGTGAGGAGATACCCGTAAACATAGGCCCGACGCTTACGGACAGGAGCAAGCCGGAGCTGAAAAATCTTTCGTTTTCGACTTATAGAAACCTGTCAGAACGAAATCTCAGCGTCGCGATAATAACCGACCATCCGGAAATTCCGATTGAAAATCTCCCGCTGTGCGCGGCGCTCGCCACGGCGCGCGGCATGGACGCGGACAAGGCGCTCGCGGCGATAACGATAAACGCGGCAAGGAACTGCGGAATAGATAACAGGGTTGGGAGCCTGGAGGTCGGCAAGGACGCGGACATTGCCGTATATAAGAAGCTGCCGACGGAGTTCGGGGCGGAATGTGTCATGACATTCATAAACGGACGCGTGGTGTGAAGCGATAATATACTTAACAGAGATATTAATTAATATACAATCAGGACAAAACAAGGAGGATTTATATTACTATGAAAGTTAAAGAAACCGGTTTCGGCAAATGGAAAATCGCGGTAATATTGATTGCCGTGGTTGTGGTCATAGGCGCGGTCGGGTTTACAATAGTTATGCGCGACAGCAGGGGCGTGACGCTTACGGAGGATGTGACCGTTGAAGTACAGGAGGGCGCGGGCGCGTCGGCCGTCGCGGACATGCTCTATGACAGGGGCGTTATAAAGTATCCGTTGGTGTTTAAACTGCAATCGAAGCTGGGCAGCTATGACAGCCAGTTCCAGCCGGGAATAATTACGGTATCCGACGGTATGAGCTATAATGAAATTCTCGAAGCGCTCACCACCGCGGACCGCGACACTGTAACGGTGGTCATTCCCGAAGGCTATGAGGCGGTGCAGATAGCGAACGCGCTGTCCGAGGCGGGACTTCCGTGCGGCGCGGATTTTATGGACGCGCTCGACCCGTCGTTATACGATTATGATTTCTTAAAGGATCTCCCCGACAGGAAGGTAAAGCTTGAAGGCTATCTTTTCCCCGCTACATACAAGATACCCGCGTCATACACCGCAAGCGAGGTTGTGGACCTCATGCTTCAGTCGTTTAACAATACCTTTTCGCAGGAATACCGCGACAGAGCGGCCGAGCTTAACATGAGTATTGACGATGTGATAACTATGGCGTCGGTAATAGAAAGAGAAACCAATTCCGACAGCGAGCGGGCCAAGGTCGCCGGAGTATTCTACAACAGAATAAATTCGGATATGAAGCTGCAATCCTGCGCGACGGTTCAGTATGTTTTGGGCGAGCATAAGCCGGTGTTGTCCATTGCCGACACGCAGATAGACTCTCCGTATAATACATATGTTTATTCCGGACTTCCCGTAGGCCCTATTTGCAATCCCGGCGAGGACTGTATAAAGGCCGCGTTATATCCGGAGCAAACCGACGCGTATTATTTCTGCTTAAGCAAGAGCGGCGAGCATATATTTTCAAAGACCTATGAGGAGCACGTCGCCGCGATGGAAAACAATGACCTTGTAACCAGCGTTGACTCATCGGCTGTGGCAAACGAGGACTCTAAGAAATAAATGGAATATGATCTTAACGCAATCGTTACTCCGTTTGTAACGTCATATATACGCGAAAAGACCGTGCAGACGGACGATATACTGCGCGGTCTTGAACGGTATGCGGAGGAAAATAATATTCCCGTAGCCAAGCCGGAAACGGCTCGGCTTCTTTCCGTACTTACAAAGCTTGCGCGCCCCGAACGTGTTTTGGAGGTCGGCTGCGCGATAGGCTACAGCGCGATAACCATGGCGAAAGGAATGGGCGCGGACGGGAAAATTATTACTCTTGAACACGACGCGAATATGGTAAGGCTTGCGAGAGAGAATATAGAAAAAGCGGGGCTTAAGGATATAATAAACGTGGTCGAAGCGGATGCAAAGGACTATCTTTCATATATAGACGAGGACGAAATATTTGATATGATATTTCTTGACGGGCCGAAGGCGCATTATTTATATATGCTTGACGACGCTGTAAGGCTTCTCAAAAAGGGCGGACTGCTTGTTTCGGATAACATATTGTTTAAGGGCATGACCGCGGACGACGGCCATTTCGCAAGACGCAAGGTAACAATAATAAACAGACTGCGCGAGTATATTGACGCGTTAATGAAACACCCGCAGCTTGAAACCTCTATACTTTCGCAGGGCGACGGAATAACGTTATCGGTAAAGACAATGTCGGATTTTGAACGGTTTGGGTATTAGGAGGGGGATATGAAAGCGATACACTCCACATGGACAAAGCCGAGGGTATATGGCGCGGGCGCGTTTTTTATCGAGGACTTTGATATTCTCACAACCATTCTTTCGGCGCTTAAATGGCGTGAAAAGAACGGCGAAATAAAAATGGTTACCGACGCGCGCGGATATGAGTTTTATAAATCCCGCGGTATGTCGGGCGTATGGGACGAGGTGACAACGGAGCTTGATAATATTCCGGACAGTATAGCTCCGGAGATGTTCTGGGCGGCGGGAAAGCTGTACGCGCTCGGTACAGAGACGGCGCCTGTCGCGGCGCTGGACACGGATTTTATCGTATGGGATAAGCTCGCGTTCGGCAATCTCGGCGATTTGACCGTAATACACCGCGAAGCGATAACGCCGGAGGTGTATCCGGACATACACCGATTTAATATGCGGCCGGGGTACGTGTTTAACCCGGAGCTGGACTGGAGCGAGGAACCGGCAAACGCCGCGTTTTATGTCATAAAGAACGATTGCTTAAAAGAACGATATATAAGCGAGGCGTTAAACTTTATGGAAAATTCCGTTCCCGACGACAGCCTCACATACATGGTATTTGCCGAACAGCGGCTTATGGCGATGACGGCTAAAATGGAGGGGGTCAATATAGGCTCGTTTTCAACTCCCGACAGACTGTTTGCCGACGGCGAGCGGTATTTTACGCATATATGGGGCATGAAGCAGCAGATGCGGGATATGCCGGGACTGCGCGCCGATTTTTGCCGGCGCTGCATAGAAAGGATAAAAAACGATTTCCCCGATTACTATACGATACTGCATGGGATAAAGGAGCTTGAAAAATATTTTGTTTAGGAGGCGGACATGGACGGAACGATGTTGAAAAAACGAAGTCATAAAAAGGGAGTTTGCATTTTTCTTACCATAGTGGCTGTGATTGCAATCGCTCTGTTTGCCGCGTATAAGATTTTTGTGACGCCGTCAATGGTCGCAATGCTGAGCGCGTACAATTCTGCAAAGGGACTTATAAATAGCGTTGAATACATTTCGGAGGACGACGAGCTTAGAACCATGGCCGAGATAATAGCGGGCAAGGGAAAAACAGAGATTGAGCTTACCGCATATTCCGCGCCTGCGCTAAGCGGTACAAGCGCGGATATTACCGTTAACAGCGACGGTAAAAAAACGATAAGTGAAATAGAATTCAACCGGTTCCTGAAATTTGACATGTATCGGGACGACAAAGAATTTCTGATGAACATACCTATGCTGCCAAACGGTTTAAGAGTCTCTTTTTCGGATATGGAAGCAGGAAAAAATCCGAATGTCGGAAGCATACAGCTTAAGCCGAACTCGTACGGCGCAAAGACCGCCGCGGCGATGTACGGCGCCGCCATAGCCGGAGATTTGTATGATGATAACGACGATGATATAATATCGGTTGTCGAGGGTATAGAGTTTAAGAAAACAGGAACCGACAAGGTGAAAATCGGAGATAAGACAAAGACGGCCGGCGTGTATCTCGCGCATATAAGCGAGCGGCAGACGGAGAGGATAGGAAAAATAATACTGAACCACATAAAAAGCTCCGGCTGCGGCAGCTTTATAGAGAATGCCGTAACGGAAAGAGTGGAGGAGTTAAAAGGCGGCTATGACCTGACCTTTAAAATAAGAGGGTTTAAGGTTCGCGAGATTGTCATTAAATCCGAGGACGGCAAGGTAAGAACCGTAAAGCTTGAGGGTGAAAAAAACCCGTCGGACGATATGAGCTATTACGCGGACAACAACTCCGCCGAGGCGGTAAGGCGCGTCCACAGCCAAAACTCCGATACAATATATCATGGCGGAAAGCCCGTATTCTCGGTTTCGGATAATGACGGACAGATCGCTCTGTCAACGGACATTTTCGGATGCGGTATCAGCGTAAGAGCGTGGGGCGCGAAGGAATCGGACGGTACGGTTCTGATAAAAAGCATAGATATTAACATAAACAACACAGTTAAGCTTAACGGCTCCGCGAAACTTTCGGAGGAGTATGACAGAAGCATGACCTTTGACAGGGCGGAGGAGTATGTCGATATACTTGATACCGACAGCGAGGAATGGCAAAGGATTACCGATATAATTATAGGCGAAATAGGCTTGGTAACGGGCAAAAAATAGTGCCTGTTCAGAAAAGATAAACATCCGAAAACACTTGATTTTGCCGATAAAATGTGGTACAATCAATAGCATATGAAGTAAGCTGGACAATCGCGTGCCGCACGGCATGAGGAAAGTCCGGGCTCCGCAGGGCGGGATGCCTGCTAACGGCAGGCGGAGGCGACTCCAGGGAAAAAAGCAGGACAAGGTTTCCTGTGAAGTGCAACAGAAAATAAACGCTTCGGGTTCTGCCCGGAGTAAGTGTGAAAATGCGGGGTAAGAGCCCACAACGCGAAGTGGTAACATTAGCGTGCGTAAACCCCATCCGGAGCAACTTTGGGAACGTTAAGGCTGCCCGCCGTGTTCCCTCGCAAGGCTTGAGACGTCCGGTGACGGACGTACCAGATAGATGATTGTCCGAGACAGAACCCGGCTTACAGGCTTGCTTCATAATATTGAAATTAAATGCGGGATGGCATGGGGCAATTCCGCTTTTTACATAAAAGGAGATAAGGACGATGTATATTAACGAAATTTTCCACTCAAAAAAACCGGTGCTTTCCTTCGAGGTGTTCCCGCCGAAAAAGACGGAGAACCTTAATAAGGTGAAGGCGACCGTGGCGGAGCTTTCAAGTATAAATATAGATTACATGAGCGTAACCTACGGTGCGGGCGGCTCCACATCAAAGCTCACGCCGGAGATTGCCGGATATATGCATAATGATTTGGGCGTTACCGCGCTGTCGCATCTTACCTGCGTTTCGCTGACCCGGCCGCAGGTGAAGAGTATGCTTTCGGATTTAAAGGACAGAGGCGTCCGGAATATCCTCGCGCTGCGCGGCGATATTCCGGACGGCGCGGAATTCCCGCTTCCGGACGGATATCGCTACGCGTCGGAGCTTACGGCGGATATAAAGCGGTTCGGCGGATTTTGCGTTGGCGGCGCGTGTTATCCCGAATGTCATCCGGACAGCGATAACATAGATAAGGACATAGACAACCTTAAAAGAAAGGTTGACGCGGGCGCGGACTTTCTCGTGACGCAGATGTTTTTTGATAATAACGCGTTCTATGACTTCCGTGACCGCTGCGTGAAAAAGGGAATTCATGTCCCGATAACGGCGGGGCTTATGCCGCTTACGAGCGCGAACCAGGTCGAGCGGATGTGCGTCCTGTCCGGCGGCGCGTCAATGCCGTCCGCGTTCACAAAAATTCTTTCAAAAAACATTGACAACCCCGAAGCGTTGAGGCAGGCGGGTATAGCGTACGTAATAAATCAGATTTTTGAGCTTGTTTCAAACGACGTTGACGGAATACATATCTATACGATGAATAATCCCGACACCGCAAAGCGCATAGTAACCGCGGTGGACGGACTGTTTGACTTTAAATAATGCTGCCATTGGAGACTGCTATGAATATACGTGATTTATTGGGAAAACAGCTTCTGTTTTTTGACGGCGGCATGGGAACCATGCTGCAAAGAAACGGAATGAAGGGCGGAGAAATTCCGGAGCTTTTAAATATCACAAATCCGGAGCTTATAAAGAGCATACACGCAAAATATCTGTCGGCAGGCGCAGATGTGATAACGACCAACACATTCGGCGCCAATCCGCTAAAGTTTAACGCTCTTTCCGCGCCCGTTGACGCGGTAATAGCCGCGGCTGTGGGGAACGCGAGAAAGGCCGTAAACGAGTGCAATGCGGGCAAGCCGCGTTTTGTGGCGTTCGATATTGGCCCCACGGGAAAGCTAATGGAGCCTATAGGCGATTTGTCGTTTGACAGGGCATACGACGCTTTTGCAAAAATCGCAAGGACCGCCGAAACAGCCGGCGCGGATTTGGCTATAATCGAAACCATGTCCGACACGCTCGAAGCGAAAGCGGCGGTGCTCGCGGTAAAGGAGAACACAAGACTTCCGGTGTTTTTAACGATGACATTTGACGAAACCCTAAAAACCCTTACCGGCGGAGACATACATGTGATGTCGGCTATGTTTGAGGGGTTGGGTGTGGACTGTCTCGGCATAAACTGCGGGCTTGGCCCCGACCAGATAGCGCATATGATAGAGGAGCTTGCAAAGATAAGCTCAATTCCGATAATGGCGCAGCCGAACGCCGGTCTGCCGCAGATTGAAAACGGACAAACCGTGTACATGGTGGGACCGGAGCAGTTTGCGCGCGAGAGCGAGCGAATGGCGATAGCGGGCGCGAGCGTGCTCGGCGGCTGCTGCGGAACGACGCCGGAGCATATCCGCGCGCTTTCGGACAGATGCGGAGGTTATGTACCGAAGGTGACCGAAAAGCGGCACACCGTTGTTGCTTCGTATTCAAAGGCGGTGTATCTTGACGACCGTCCGGTTATAATCGGCGAAAGAATAAATCCGACGGGCAAGAAGAAATTCAAAGAAGCGCTGCGAAACGGCGATATTGACTATATATTAAACGAGGCGTTCAAGCAGCGCGACGCGGGCGCGCATATTCTCGATGTAAACGTGGGACTGCCGGAAATTGACGAATGTCAAATGATGGAGCGCGCGGTAAAGGCGATCTCCTCCGCGGTAAATCTTCCGCTGCAGATAGACTCGTCTGATCCGAAAACCATGGAGCGCGCGCTTAGGATATATAACGGCAAGCCCATGGTAAATTCCGTAAACGGCAAGCGCGAAAGTCTGGACGCAATTCTGCCGCTGGTTAAAAAATACGGCGGCGTGCTTGTCGGGCTATGTCTTGACGAGAGCGGTATTCCGCCCAAGGCGGAGGACAGAGTGCGGATTGCGGGAGAGATTGTATCTGAGGCGGAAAAGTATGGGATTAAAAAGAAAGATCTCGTCATGGACGCGCTTACGCTGACCGTTTCCGCGCAGCAGAGAGAGTCGGCCGAGACGATAAAGGCGCTGCGTATAATCAAGGAGGATTTAGGGCTAAAGACGGTACTTGGGGTATCGAATATTTCGTTCGGGCTGCCTCGGAGGGAGATTGTAAACGGTACATTCTTCGCGCTCGCCCTGTATAACGGGCTTGACGCGTGCATAATAAATCCGTGCGCGGACGCGATGATGAACGCGTACCGCGCCTACCGCGCCCTTGCCTGCATCGACGTTGACTGTGCGGACTATATCGCGGCATATGCCGGAACGAAATCGGAAACGACCGTAATCCGCGCCGACGCGCGGGAGACGGAGCCGGAACAAAAGCGCGGAGAACTGTTTGATATAATCGTAAAGGGACTTCGCGACAGGTCGTATGACGAAACGAAGAAGCTCCTTGAAACAAAGGACTCAATGGAGATTATAAACGGAATACTCATCCCCGCGCTTGACGCGGTGGGAAAGCAGTTTGAGGCGGGAACGATGTTTCTGCCGCAGCTTATGATGAGCGCGGAAACGGTAAAGAACTCGTTTGACGCGGTAAAGGAGAAGCTGAGCGAGTCGGGCGCGGCGGAGCAGTCAAAGGGCAAAATCCTTGTCGCGACGGTAAAGGGTGATATTCACGATATAGGCAAGAACATAGTCAGGGTTCTGCTCGAAAACTACGGCTACGACGTATACGACCTGGGCAAGGATGTGCCGCCGGAGGATATAGTGAACTGTATGCGGGAAAACGACATACATCTTTGCGGGCTTAGCGCACTTATGACGACAACGGTTCTTTCCATGGAGGAAACCATAAAAGCAATCCGCGCGGCGGGGCTTGACGCAAAGGTATGGGTTGGCGGCGCGGTTTTGACGCAGGAATACGCGGATATGATAGGCGCGGATAAATACTGTAAGGATGCTTTGTCATCGGTGAACTACGCGAACGAGTTTTTCGGAAACATTTGATTATCGGTAAATGTCAGGCGCGGCGGTGTAAAATCAGTGTTATACGGTATTGACAAGCGGACATGCTATACTTGCTGTTGATGCGGAGATTTTTAATCGGGAGGATTATCTTATGGCGGACAATAGGAAAACGCCGCTTATGGGCTGGGCGTCGTGGAATTGCTTCCGCACGCGCATAAGCGAGGATATTATAAGGGAGCAGGCGGATGCACTCGTAAAAACGGGACTTGCGGACTGCGGTTATACATATCTTAATATGGACGACGGTTTTTTCGGCGGACGCGGCGCGGACGGAGAGCTTCTGTTTCATAAGGAGCGTTTCCCAAACGGCATTAAGGTGATTGCCGACTACGCGCACAGTCTCGGACTTAAAGCGGGTGTGTATTCAGACGGCGGCGACAACACATGCGGCCATTACTACGACAGCGAGGGCGGCGACGGCGCGAACGTGGGATTATACGGCTATGAGGAGAGGGACTTAATAATGTATCTTGACGAGTTCGGCTTTGACTTTATCAAGGTTGACTGGTGCGGGGGCGCCCGACTGGGACTTGACGAGGAGGAGCAGTATACGAAAATCGGCGGTATCATAGACAAGATACGCCGTGAGACGGGCAGACAGCTTGTATATAACATCTGCCGCTGGCAGTTTCCCGGCCCGTGGGCGGCGAAAACAGCGGACTCGTGGCGCACGGGAGCGGATATAACGCCCGATTTTGACAGTATAATGTATCAGATAGATATGATAAAGCCGCTCGCGCGGTACTGCTCGCCCGGACATGTAAATGACCTTGACATGATGCAGATTGGCAACGGCGGACTTACGCACGATGAGGAAACGGCTCATTTTGCGATGTGGTGTATGCTGTCAACCCCGCTTATGATAGGCTGCGACCTGACGAAAATAAGCGAAAAAACGCTCGGTATACTTAAAAATAAAGAACTTATCGCCATAAACCAGGATAGCGCGTGTTTGCAGGCGTTTGTGATAAGCGATATAACCGATAAAAACGGCGATATACGCGGAGAGGTTTGGATAAAGGATTTGGGACGGAAAAATTCACCCGAAAAAGCCATAGCGTTTCTAAACCGAAGCCGCGAGCCGCTTGATTTTAGTTTTGACGTATCGGAGGCGGGACTGCGCGGGAGCGTGAAATCTGTCCGCGACCTGTGCGGGCATGAAGATATTGCGCCGACGGCTGTTTTGTCCGGCAGACTTGCCCCGCACGGAGTATCCGTATATAAAATCGAGACGGACCGAAGCGTGCCCGTCACAAACAGGGACGATATGGGCGAGATAGAGAAAAAGCCGACGGTTAAAATAACGCCCGAGGAAGCGGCGGAGCTTATGGATAAGGGCGCGGTGCTTGTTGACGCGCGAACGGAGGAGGAATACGCGAAGAATCATATTCCGGGCGCCGTAAATATTTCCTACCTTGCCGTGGGCGTGCTTGCAAAGCGAGTTATACCCGACAGGAACACGCCCATAATAGTCTACTGTGCCACGGGCAAGAGGAGTATGCAGGCGAAGACATGCCTTGACTATCTCGGATATCGGAATGTGTACTATCTCGGCGGCGTGGATGCGGAAAAATGTTATGATATAATTGATGTGAGACAAAAAAAGATGAGAATAGTTCCAAAGTGTGATATAATGTTTAGTAGACAAAA
>CANRAG010000037.1 GCA_947628515.1 uncultured Clostridia bacterium
CCGCGCAGAGAATTGTGCGCGGCACGTATTGTGAACTTAAAACTCCGCTGTGCCGACCGTTCTCGGGAACGGGAGTACGTCTCGGATATTCTGCATTCCGGTTATATACATAACCGCGCGTTCAAAGCCCAGGCCGAAGCCCGCATGCTTATTTGTGCCGTATTTTCTAAGGTCAAGATACCAGTCGTAGTCCTTTGGATTAAGCCCCAATTCGCCCATTCTTTCCATCAGCACATCATAGTTTTCCTCGCGCTGCGAGCCGCCTATAATCTCGCCGATACCCGGCACGAGCACA
This sequence comes from uncultured Clostridia bacterium, assembly GCA_947628515.1. GTDB lineage: Bacteria > Bacillota > Clostridia > UBA1381 > UBA1381 > Ornithomonoglobus. The sequence continues at coordinate 296 of CANRAG010000037.1, forward strand.
TCACATGCCGCAACCGTCTTTTTATCGTCGTTTAGCTTCATGTAGAACGCTTTTATCTCTTTGGGATAATCCGTCACCATTACCGGCCGCTTATAAATTGTCTCAGTAAGATAGCGTTCATGCTCGGTCTGAAGGTCAGCGCCCCATTCCACCTTATACTGGAAGTTGTCGTTATTCTTTTTAAGAATTTCTACCGCCTCCGTATAGGTAACGCGGGCGAACTCGTTTGATACAACATTATTAAGCCTGTCAAGCAGTCCCTTGTCTATAAACCTATTGAAGAACTCCATCTCCTCCGGAGCGTTTTTGAGACAGTAATTAATGATGTATTTGAGCATATCCTCCGCCAAATCCATATCATCGTTGAGGTCGGCAAACGCTATTTCCGGCTCAATCATCCAGAACTCCGCCGCGTGTCGGGTTGTGTTTGAGTTCTCCGCGCGGAACGTCGGGCCGAAGGTGTATACCTTCCCGAACGCCATGCAGTAGGTTTCGACATTGAGCTGTCCCGACACGGTGAGATTAGTGCTCTTTCCGAAAAAGTCCTCGCCGTAGTCAACCCTGCCGTCGTCGGTTCTGGGCGGATTTTCCATATCGAGGGTGGTAACCCTGAACATCTCGCCCGCACCCTCGCAGTCGCTGCCGGTGATAATCGGAGTGTGGACATATACAAAGCCGCGCTCCTGGAAGAATTGGTGTATCGCGTACGCAATCATGGAGCGAACACGGAAAACCGCGGCGAACGTGTTCGTGCGCGGTCTTAAATGCGCTATCGTGCGAAGATACTCGAATGAGTGGCGCTTTTTCTGAAGCGGATAATCCGGCGTTGACGCGCCTTCAATAGCGACGCTTTCCGCCTTTATCTCAAACGGCTGCTTCGCCTGCGGCGTAAGCTCCAGTATACCCGTTACCGTAATTGCCGCGCCCACGTTTAGCTTTGTAAGCTCGGCGTAGTTATCAAGCTTTGAGTCCTCTATAACAACCTGTATACCGTTAAAAAAGCTGCCGTCGTTAAGCTCGATAAACCCGAAGTTTTTTGAAGCTCTTACGGTTCTTATCCAACCGGATACGGTTATTTCCTTCCCGCCGTAAGCGGACATATCCCGATAAATGCTCTTAATTACTGTTTTCATATCTGTCCCTTTCGGTTTAACCCATTATATTAATTCCGTTGTCACGGCATGTTTTAATCATGTCCTTAGGCCATACGCTCTGCTGTACCTCGCCTATATGCGCCTTATTAAGCATGATCATGCAAAGCCGTGACTGGCCTATGCCGCCGCCTATGGTATACGGAAGCTCCTTGTTAAGAATGAGCTTATGGAAATAGAGCTTCATCCTGTCGAGGCAGTCCGCCTCCTCCAACTGCGACTTTAGCGAGTCCTCATCGACTCTGATACCCATTGACGAAAGCTCAAAGGCGATGTCAAGCAGCGGATAGTAAACGATAATATCCGCGTTAAGCTCCCAGTCGTCATAGTCCGGCGCTCTGCCGTCATGACGTATGCCCGACTCCAAAACCTTGCCTATCTGCATAATGCAAGCCGCATGATGTTCGCGGAGGAATGTGTTCTCCCTCTCCTTTGGCGTCAGGTCGGGATACATATCCTCAAGCTCCTGGGTTGTGACAAATGTGATGTCCTCCTTAAAGCAGTTCGTCAGCGTTTCATACTCCGCGCACACCTTCTTTGCGGTGCGGCGCATTGCCGCGTAAATTCGCCTTACAACCTCTTTTAGCGTTACGATGTTTCTCTGGCTCTTTTCTATAACCGCCTCCCAGTCCCACTGGTCAACGTACATCGAATGGAGGTTATCCACCTCCTCGTCGCGCCTTATCGCGTTCATGTCCGTATAAAGTCCCTCGCCCGGCTGGAAATTGTACTTACCCAATGTAAGCCTCTTCCACTTTGCCAGCGAATGAACTATTTCAAGGTTTGCTCCGCCTATGCAGGGCGCGTCGAAGCTGACAGGACGCTCAACGCCATTTAAGTTGTCGTTAAGACCCGTTTCCGGCCGTACAAACAGCGGCGCCGAAACGCGCTGAAGGTTCATCGCCGCGATAAGCTCTCTTTGGAACGTATCTTTTATGAACTTTATGGCGGTCTCCGTCGTTCTGCCGTCCAGCGCGGAACTGTAGTTTTCAGGAATGATCAATGCCATTTCCACATACCTCTTTTCTTTATAATTTTAGTCTACTATTTCAATATTATCGAGCTGTGCGCGGAAATTTTTGCGTATCATCGTAAGATACTCACGCCTTAGCTCGGCCTGTTCGGCCTTTTCGCGTTCGGTAAGAGCGCCCTCTTTCTGCTTTTTCGCAAGCTCGTTAATTCTCTGTATCTTAATCTTATCCAATATTCTCACCCAGGTAATTTGCCACCGATACCACGTCCTTATCACCTCTGCCCGAAAGACATACGATAAGTATCTTATCCTTACCCATCTTCGGCGCAATCTTTCTCGCAAGCGCTATCGCGTGCGCGGACTCGATTGCCGGAATTATGCCCTCAAGCTTTGAAAGGTATACAAACGCGTCGACCGCTTCCGCGTCGGTTATTGGCAGATATTTTGCTCTGCCGCTGTCGTGGAGCATCGCGTGTTCCGGACCGATTCCCGGGTAGTCAAGTCCGGCGGAAATAGAGTATACTGGAACTATATTACCGCCCTTATCCTGGAGAAAAACGGATTTCATCCCGTGCAGCACTCCGACCGAACCGCAGGTTATGGACGCCGCCGTTTTTTCCGTATCAACGCCCTCTCCGGCTGCCTCCGCGCCGTAAAGCTCCACTGTCGGCTCGTCTATAAAGTCGGCAAACATTCCTATCGCGTTCGAGCCGCCGCCCACGCAGGCCATAACCGCGTCTGGCAGTCTGCCCTCCATCTCAAGTATCTGCCTCTTTGCCTCAACTGAAATTATGCTCTGGAAATATTTCACTATAGCCGGATACGGATGCGGACCAACGGCTGAGCCGAGCACGTAAAAGGTATCGTCCGCATGCGCTGTCCACTGCCGCATCGCCTCGTTTGTGGCGTCCTTTAACACTCCGGAGCCGGAGCTTACCGGATGCACGTTCGCGCCCAGAAGCTTCATGCGGAACACGTTAAGCGCCTGTCGCTTCGTGTCCTCAACGCCCATATATACGTCACATTCGAGCCCGAGCACCGTCGCGAACGTCGCCGTCGCTACCCCGTGCTGTCCCGCGCCCGTCTCGGCAATCACTTTCTTCTTCCCCATCCGCTTTGCCATAAGGCACTGGCCTATAACATTGTTTATCTTATGCGCGCCCGTGTGGTTCAAATCCTCGCGCTTAAGATAAATCTTTGCTCCGCCTATGTCCTCGGTAAGCTTCTTAGCGTAATACAGCACGGACGGTCTGCCCGTATACTGCCTGTGGTAATAATTCAGCTCGTTTAAGAAATCCTCGTCGTTTTTGCACTTCTCGAAGGCTTCTTCAAGCTCAATAAGAGCGTTCATAAGCGTCTCGGAGGCGTACTGACCGCCGTACTCGCCATATCTGCCCTTTTTTGACATATTTTTTCCTTCTTTCTTACATACAAACAACGCCGTTACAACGGCGTCGTCCGAATAAATTTTATTCTGTGGTTATGATTACCGAATATGTATCCTGATCCCAGTCAACCTTCGCGCCCAGCGACTCCATTACAAACCGCACCGGCACAAACGTGTATTCATCCTTCAACTCCGCCGCCTGGTCAAGCTCCACGAGCTGGTCGTTTACAAACGCGTTTTTACTGCCGATCTGCAATACAACGCTTGTGGCGCTGTCGCCGTTATCCTTAACCGCGACAACCGTCTGTCTCTCCTCATCCCACATCACATCGGCGTTTGCCGCCTCGAATATGGCTCTGAACGGTACCATGGTTCTGTCCTCAGGGGACATATACGGCTCCGCTTCAAATTCTATCTGCGTGCCGTTTAAGATAACCTTCGGCGCCGGCTCCGCGAATGCCACGGTTGAGCCCATAACCGCCGCTGCCGCAGCAATGCCGCATATCAGCTTTTTCATAAATATCACCTCTAAAAATTTTATACATAGGTATCATTGTATATATTTTATCACAGTTTCATTTCCATGTCAAGATATTTATCACTTTGTCCGCGCGTATTGCTGCTCACTCTGAAAGTATGGAAATCTTTATGCCCGATTTATCAAATTTAAACCGCCTGTCGCGCCTGTAGCCTATCACCCACGCAATCTCATCATCAAATGTGAGTATGCCGGTTCTGCTTCGCTTTTCGCGGGGTATTTTCTCGTCAATCATGAAATCCTTAAGCTTCTTCGTACCCCTCATCCCCCATGGGCAGAATTTATCGCCCGACTTGCGGCGGCGCACCGTTATTTTGCAGCCCTTTGGCGCTGTAAAATACTCGCCGCCGTCTCTTTTGTATTCCTCACACGGCTCCGCGAGCACCGAATATCCGAGTTCCGGTATATACACCGGCACGCCGGGGGTGATTTCGTATTCAAAATATTCCGTGTCCGCCTTTTTCTCCGACAGGATAAGCCTGCCGTATTCGATACGCGCAGCGCAGCCGCGCGCTATGTCAATCTGCGAACCTGTTCTGTTTTTTTGGGCGAGCTCCAAAACCGACTCGATAACCGCCGCCGGAACATCTTCCGTGCCGCAAAGCTCCGATACCATGCGCCGTATTACGCGCATCGCTATCGCGCGGTGCAGTGAGCAAAGCCGTTCTGTGGCAACGGCGTTATCAAAAACCGTCTCACTGTACGCCCGCTCCGCCGCTTCGCTTATATAGTCCTCCTCTGCCGTGAGCACCGCCGCGTTCTTTGAAACCGTGTCTACAAATGACGGGTTGAACAACCGCTCTATTTCGGGTATGAGTATATGCCTCGCCTTGTTGCGGGTGTATACCGTTTTGAGATTTGTCCCGTCGGTAACATATTCAATACCGTTCGCATCGCAATACGCCTCGATTTCCGCCCTCGTGACGTCAAGCAGCGGGCGGATTATCCCGTCGCGCCTATACGGAATACCGCAAAGCCCCTTAAGCCCCGTGCCGCGCATGAAATTCATCAGTATCGTTTCGGCGTTATCGTTTTTATGATGCGCCGTCGCGGTCACGTCTATGCCGCGCTCGTCCGTAATCTTTTTGAAGAACTCATATCTCACCTCGCGGCCGGCAAGCTCCTCGCCAACGCCGCGTTCCGCCGCCACGGAGCGCACGTCGGCTCTGAAGCAGAAGAACTCCACGCCCAGCGACGCGGCAAGCCGTTTTGAAAACTCCTCGTCCCTGTCGGCCTCCGCGCCGCGCAGACCGTGGTTTACATGCGCGGCATACACCGTAAATCCGTAGCTTTCAGACAGCGCGCAAAGCACGCTGAGCAGCGCCGCGCTGTCCGCGCCGCCCGAAAGTCCTACAAGCACCGACTTAAACGGAAACATTCCGTGGGCAAGCATTGTTTTCTCAACTTTTTCTATCATATGCCTTTCTCCATTAATAAAGGCGGATACCTATCCGCCTTACCTTTGCTCCACTCTGTACTCTATGTTTCTAAATTGCGTAAACTCACCCTTAAACCCTAACGGGAAAGTATCCGTTTCACCGTTTCGGTTCTTGGCTATAATACATTCGGCGAGATCCTTTTCCCCCGGGTCCTTGCTGTAATAGTAGCTTCTGAACAGGAACATAACCATATCCGCGTCCTGCTCAATCGCGCCCGATTCACGCAAATCCGAAAGTATGGGGCGTTTGCCCTTCTGCGACTCGCTCTCGCGCTTTAGCTGCGAAAGCGCTATTACGGGGATATCAAGCTCCTTTGCAAGCACCTTAAGCGAGCGTGAAATCTCCGAAATCTCCTGCTGACGGTTATCGCTTCGCCCGCTGCCCTGCATGAGCTGTAAATAGTCTATTATTACCATTTCAAGCTTGCGCGTCTGTTTGAGCCGTCTGCATTTTGCGCGTATTTGCGACACCGTTATGGACGGGCTGTCGTCAATGTATATGGGCGACCTTGCAATTGTGTCGGCAATGTCGCATATCTTCTCCCAGTCGTCCATCTCCATCGTGCCCGTGCGTATTTTGCTGTTGTTTACAAGCGCCTGCGAGCATAGTATTCTGTTTACAATCTGTTCCCTGGGCATCTCCAGATTAAAAATCGCGACCGTCTTTCCGAGGTTTATGCTAACGTGCTCGGCTATGTTTACCGCAAACGTGGACTTGCCCATACCCGGACGTCCGGCAATGATTATAAGCTCGCCGCCGTGAAAGCCGCCGGTGCGTTTGTTAAGCTCGCTAAAGCCCGTCGGCAGACCTGTGATCCCGCCCGCGTTCTCCGCGTTTTTTGCCATGTTCTCATAGCTTGTCTGCAATATCTCGCTTATGTGCACAAGATCGCTTGACTCGCGCGAGGACGAAATATCGAATATAATCTGCTCTGAGCGTTCGAGAAGCCTCGCGAGCGTGTCGTCGCCGTCATAGGCCATATCCGAAATGGACGCCGCGCCCTTTATGAGCGCACGCAATACCGCTTTTTCCTTTATTATCTTTGAATAATAGGTAATATGCTGCGTTGTGAATGTGCTTAGCGAAAGCTGTTTAAGATAATCTATACCCCCGACGGCGTCAAGCCGGTTTACAAGTTTAAGCTGCTCGGCGACCGTGACAAAATCAATGGCCTTATTCTCGTTAAACAAGTCCATTATCGCCTCGAACACGAACTTGTTAGATGTGAAATAGAAGTCGGAGGGTTTTAAAATCTCCGCCGCGTCGCCCACGCTCGATGAGTCGCTTAAAGCGCTGCCTAAAACCGCCCGCTCCGCTTCCATATTAAACGGCAGATCGCGCTCGGACACAAAATCAGAATTCAGATTGCCGGCAGAATAGCCCTTTTCCGTTTCATCCATGCCCTAACCCTCCTCTACTCAGTATCCGACATTTTATTTTGTCCTTACCGTTACTTTAAGCTCGCCCGTAACGCCGGTGTAGAGCTTTACCTTGACAGTCGTAGTGCCCAGCGTCTTAATGCTGTCGGGCATAACGAACTTTTTCTTATCGAGCTTTATATGATGCTGCGCCGTGAGCGCGTCCGCGACGTCCTTTGACGTTACGGAGCCGAACAGCTTACCGTTATCTCCGGCCTTGGCGTTTATTATAACCTCCATATCCTTCATTCTCTCGGCTATGCTTTTCGCCTCGTCCGTTTCGGTCTTTATCCTGTATTCGAGCGATTCCTGCTTGCCTTTAAGCGCGTTTATATTCTCCTTTGTCGCCTCTGTCGCAAGTCCTTTCGGGAGCAGAAAGTTTCTCGCGTATCCGTCGGAAACCTTTACCATCTGTCCCTTTTTTCCCTGACCTTTAACATCCTGCGTTAAAATAACCTGCATTCTTTATTCCTCCGTTCCTTTACTTAATATCCTCAAGATATGACTTTACCGCCTGTTCGGCGCGTTTTGTGCCCTCGTCTACGCCTATATCCCTTATGAACGCGCCCGAAACGGTCATATGCCCGCCGCCGCCGAGCTTTTCCATAATCAGCTGGACGTTGAGCGTGCCTATCGACCTTGCGCTGAAGCCCGTTCCGCCGTCAGCCGGGTATACCACCACCGACGCGACGACGTTCTTAATATTGAGCATATCGTCCGCCGCCTGAGACGCTATCTGGCGCATATTCTTGTCCGACGTATACGTTTTCGCTATTGCAATACCTCCGCCGGCCATGACCGCCGAGCGCACAATCTCAGCCTTTTTCGCATAGTCCTCGCTGCTTGTACAAAACATTCTGCGCACCGCCACGGTGTCTAAGCCGAACCGCCTGAGATACGACGCCGCCTCAAAGGTTCTCACACCGGTTTTTAGCATGAAATTCTTTGTGTCAAGCATTATGCCCGTGTACAGGCATTGCGCCTCCAGCTTTGTAATCTTGCTGCCGAGGTTCATATACTCCAAAAGCTCTGTGACCATTTCGCAGGTGGACGACGCATACGGCTCATGATACACCAAAGACAGCGGGCTTATGAACTCGGTCGAACGCCTGTGATGGTCTATTAGCACAACTCTGTCCACGCGCTCGATAAGTTTCGGACATGGCAGCATTGACGGACGGTGCGTGTCAAGAACTATAAGGAGCGTGTTTGGAGTTACCTCCTCAAGCACTTCGTTCTCGTCAACGAACATCCCGTTATACTCGCTGTCGCCGCGCAGTTCCTCGAACATATTGTCAATAGCCGGCGATACCCGCTCATGCACGATATACGGCGTCTTTCCGAAATGTCTGACCGCTCTTTGCAATCCTACCGCCGCGCCGAAGCTGTCAAAATCCGCGCTCTTATGCCCCATCAGGATTACGTTATCGCTGCTTTTTATAAAATCGGACAGCGCCGCGGACACGGCTCTCGCCTTAACGCGCGTGCTGCGCTCGTACTCGCCGTTCTTGCCGCCGTAGAATTTAAACTGCGTGTCATCCTTTACGCATACCTGCCCGCCGCCGCGGCCTAACGCGAGGTCAAGCGCGTTTCTCGCGCTTGACTCGTTTTCGATTATCGAGCCGCCCGAACCGATACCGATACTGATTGAAACGGGAAATTTCACTTCCTCCGCGATTGCGGCAACATTCTTTAATATGTCGAAATTCTTATCGACATAGCCCTTTAAATACCTGTGCTCGAACACGGCAAAATACCTGTCGCGGTCGGTCTTTTTAAGCACCGCGTTACCGCTCTTTGCCCATGCCGCGACAGCGGCGCGTATTCTTGACGCAGCCGCTTCCACCACATCGTCGTCCGCCTTTTGCAGAAAGTCGTCATAGTTATCTATATTTATAACCGCAACGTCTATACGCTCGTTATGGTACGCCTCTTTGAGCTGGCTTTCGTTTGTGACGTCGCGCAGATAGAAAAATACAGAATAGCGGTCGCCTTTTCTGTCGCGTTCCGCGCTGTCCTTAACCATTCTCCACTGAACCGAATACACACTGTCGCCCTGCACGGTCTTTGCGTCCCTGCCCTTGGGATATTTGAGGACGTCGGACCATTTAATCTCATGCATATAGTCGTCGAGCATTTCGTTTACAAGCTCTTTGCCGCCGAAAATATTGGAAAACTGCGCGTTATGCCAGCGTATGCTTCCGTCCACATCGCACACAGCCACGGGCGCGGGTATGCTAAGCAGCATATTCTCGCTTATGCCATCTTCGGAGCTGTCGAGCTTCCCGATGTATTTTATAAATTCTTCTTTTCTTTTGCGCCTTAGCAGCATTACGTATACAAGCAGCGCCACGCCCGCTAAAAACTGCGCGGCGCAGCAGATATACCGCCTTGCGACAAGCCCCGCCGCGGCGAACACCATAAGCAGCAAAGCCGATATGATCGCGGCCGCGCGGTATCTGCGAGTTACGCGTGGGTATGCCTTTTTCATACTAACCTCCGTAAAAGAGTAAACTAACGCCCTTTAATATAGGCATTGAGTCCGGACATATCCCGAAACTCCGTTTCGAGCGAATGTCCGTTTTCCTCCGCCATTGAAAGCAGCTCGCATATTCTCGCGTCGAGCGTGCTGTAGCCTATGCCGAGATGCTTTGCGAGTATGTAGTCCATAGCTATTACTGTAGCGATAGAGCTTTCGATATTCGCGTAATCCTCAAGCTCGTCATAATCGGCAAGAAACCCGTAAAGATGAGCTACTTCGGATAAAATATCGCTTTTTATCCTCTCAATGGCTTTAAGATTGGTTGCAATGTTCATTTTGTGGCCTCCTGATAAATATCAGATACACCCCTATGGTATTTTAACACACAACCATATCAATGTCAATAACCGATATTGCCAAAAATTTTTAAATTTCAGGGGTTTGGAATTTCATCGTTTATTTTTCACTTACTCTGAACTCCTCCTTAAGCAGTCCGTTAAGCTCCGCGAGCGGGATTGGAAATTCCACAAATCCGCGCGCGTAATATGACAGCTCATACGGCGGGAACCATATAACCAAATCGTTATCCGTGAGATAAAACCTCCCGCTTTCCGCCTCTGTTATATGCGGTTGTGCCCACAACTCGCTGTATTGTTCCGGATTATCCTCAACCAACCGGTCTATTCTTCGGTTTATTTCATCAATATATTGGCTCTCGTCAACAAAAAGCTCCTTCAGCTCAAGTCTGTGCGGATTGTCGTCGCCGAGATAAATCGTGTATGTGTCCCACGCGGTCGTGCCATGGGCGCCTCCGAGATATATATAGTTTTCCGTCAGCAGCGAAATAACATCGCCGCTGTCACGCTTCACCTTTTGGGTTATATTTAACGCCGATTTCACGCCGGCTGGCAAATCCTCAACCGCGTCCTGCGCGAGCTTATCAAACTCGTTTATTGTATTTCTTACATCGCCTTCGAGCTGTTCGTTAAGCTCCGATTCGTATTCCTTATTTTTAAATCCCCCGAACTCAATAATCTCCGCGTACACCGTTGAATAATCGGTTTCCTGCTCCTCCTTGGATATGCTCGCGCTATGTCCTCCGCCTATGCCGCAGCCGGACAGAAACAGGAGTGCCGCCGCAGCCGCCACCATCCTTTTTTTCATAAATCACCCCTAAAGAATAAGGCACAGCAGACCGCCGCCGCCCTCATTTATTATGCGCTCCAGCGTTTCGCGCAGCTTGCCCCGCGCCTCCTCAGGCATTCTTTCGAGCTTATTGCGCAGTCCGTCGTTTACAAGCTCGTTTAAAGTTTTTCCGAAAATATTAGACTGCCACAGCTGTGACGGATCATCCTTGTACTCCGCAAGCAAGTGCTCGATAAGCTCCTCGCTCTGCTTTACCGTCCCCACTATAGGGCTTACTTCCGTCTCGATATCCGCGCGCATCATATGTATTGACGGAGCGCACGCTTTGAGCTTTATTCCGTACCTGCCGCCCTGCTTTATGATTTTCGGCTCCTCCAGCACCATTTCATCGCTCGTCGGCGAGACTATGCCGTATCCGCTCTGCCGTACCGAATCGAGCGCGTCCTTGATGTGCTCGTAATCGCGCTTCATTTTTGCCAGCTCCGTAAGCCGCGCAAGCAGCATTTCATCATCCTTTATATCCATCCCCGAAAACTCGGACAGCGCCTTGTAGAACATACTTTCCGTAAGCTCCATATTGAGGTTTACCATGCCCGTGCCCAGGTCGATATTGCCGACCTCCGTTTTCTTAATATAGTCGGGACGGTTAAGGCTTTTGCATATATCGTCCACATCCCGTATATTCTCCGCATTTGCCACGGCGCCCGATACATCGTCGTATATCGCTCTTACCAGCTCGTGCTCGTCGCCGAGACGGTCGAGCCACTTGGGAATATTTATCTCAATTTCGCTTAGCGGAAATTCAAGCAGTATTTTGTTTATGATATTGTTTATATCGTCCCCGTCAAGCTCGGCGCAGTTTACCGCAACCACGGTGACGCCGTACGTATTTTCAAGCTCGGCGGCAAGCTGCTTTGTCTCTGCCGCGTCCGGAATTGCGGAGTTTAAAAGAATTATAAACGGCTTGTTTATCGCTTTAAGCTCCGCGACCACGCGCGCCTCGGCGTTTGTGTAGCTCTCACGCGGTATTTCCGAAAACGATCCGTCCGTTGTTACTACAAGTCCTATGGTTGAATGGTCGGTTATTACCTTTTTCGTGCCTATCTCGGCCGCGTCGTTAAACGGTATCGGGTGGTCAAACCACGGAGTGTTAACCATGCGCGGCTCGCCGTCCTCGCGATAGCCCAGAGAGTCATCGACTATGTATCCCACGCAGTCAATCATGCGCACGCGCATCATGGCGTTGTCGCCCGGTGAAATTTCCACCGCCTCGTTGGGTATGAACTTCGGCTCCGTCGTCATTATCGTCCTGCCCGCCGCCGACTGCGGCAGCTCGTCGCGTGTGCGCTCCGCCTGATACACGTCGGTCATACTCGGTATCACGAGCGTATCCATAAACTTCTTTATAAAAGTCGATTTGCCCGTGCGTACCGGCCCCACCACTCCTATATACACATCGCCGCCGTTACGCATGGCAATGTCCTGATATATATTCGTTCCTTCCATTAGTAGTTTCCTCCTTTTTGGTCTTTCTCTCTATGTATATTCAACCGCTTATAAAATATGACGCGCATTATCTTATGTCCGATAAATTATAAAGCTTAAAATTTAACATAATTATATTAAAAAAAGATATTGACTATATCGAATAAAAATTATATAATATATGCAAAGCTTGGAAAGGCTTTGCATTTGATAAAACAAGGAGGACACATTAAAATGAAGTTATTTCTCGATACTGCCATAGTTGACGAAATAAGAGAGGTCAATGACATGGGCGTTATTTGCGGCGTTACAACAAATCCGTCGCTTATAGCGAAATCGGGCAGAAAGTTTGAGGACGTTGTTAAGGAAATCACTGAAATCGTTGACGGTCCGATAAGCGCGGAGGTCACGGCAAAGGATCCGGACGGAATGGTAGAGCAGGCTATTCCGCTGACAAAAATTCACAAGAATATCATAATTAAAATTCCGTTCAACAAGGAAGGACTTATGGCCTGCAAGAAGATGACGGCTCTGGGAATAAAGACAAATGTCACGCTTATTTTCTCAGCCGCGCAGGCGCTTCTCGCCGCAAAGGCCGGCGCTACATATGTAAGCCCGTTCCTCGGCAGACTTGACGATATAGGCACAAACGGCATGAACCTCATAGAGGAAATAGTTGAGGTATTCGACGCGGACCCGGAAATTGACACGGAGATAATCGCGGCTTCGATAAGAAACCCCATCCATGTAATCGACGCGGCGAGAGTCGGCTGCGATATAGCCACGGTACCGTATAAAGTTATTATGCAGATGTTAAATCATCCGCTTACGGATAAGGGTATCGCGCAGTTTGACGCAGACTGGGCTACCGTTCCCAAAGATTGATTAAAAACATCAAAAACGCGGATGCTGCAAACAGCCATTGCGCTCTCAGCATCCGCGTTTTCTTTATAAATAATCAATCAAACCAATGCTTCCATTTGAAGAATATAATCTCGCCTACGACCACCAATATACTGAAAATTATTACTCCCGCATAGCCATAGGCGGAGTTTAATTCCGGCATGAACCTAAAGTTCATGCCGTACCAGCCCGCGATAAGCGAAAGAGGCATGAATATGGTCGTTACGACTGTGAGTATTCGCATGGTCTTATTCTGAATAATATCGATCTGTGACTGGTACATTTCACGGAGCTGCTGCGTATACTCGCGCAGCATCTTTGTATTGTCATATAACCTGTCCGCGCGGTTGGCTATTATTCTAAGTATGCGGCAATCCTCGGGATTAAACAGAGAGTTTTTGTTTTCACTCATCATTTGCAGCATTTCCGTCAACTGTTGATAGTAACCGTTAAGAACCATTATTTCACGTCTGTAACGGAGCATTTCCGTATGGAAATCATCAATGTCCTGTTCCGTAAGCTCCTCCTCAACCGATATAAGCTTATCCTCGTAGCGCTGTAGATACAGAACATCGTCATTTATGAGAAATTCCAGAAGCTCAATGAAAAACCTGGCTTCGAGCGTTGTGTCAAACGCCTTTATCTCCGGCAGTCTTGCCGCTATTTTAACTATTCTCTGAGTATCGTCAATAAATAACAAATGCTTCTTATGGATGTAAAATCCAAATCCGAATTCCTTTTCTATGAGGTCCTGTTTGTCCGGAACAAGAATTGTGCCTATGGTACAGCTTCTTAAAATTTCCACCTTGGAATACTGAACATGCTCCATGGAGTCCATGAGCAGTTCATGATGATATGTGCCTTTATACTTCTCATCAAACTCGCCGAGCGTAAGTATTTCAACCAATATCTCATTCTCGCCCACTTCCGATTCGCTTTCTATCGGAATAAGCCGCCTGTTCAGCTTGTACTTCATAGTAACCCCCCCTTTTCGTTTGTTATTTTTGCGTATACTTAATTACTTTATAAGCCCTTAATTTCCCTATAGCATTTCGCGCAGTAAACCGGACGGTCATGGCTCGGTTCAAACGGTATCGACTCCACCTCGCCGCATTTTGCGCACACTATTTCATATAAAACAACCTCGCGCCCGTTATGCGCGGTATGTCTGCGCTGTGCGCGACAGCTCTTGCAGCGGACGGGGGCGTTATCAAATCCCTTATCCGCGTAAAACTCCTGCTCTCCGGCGGTAAACACAAACTCATTCCCGCAGTCCTTGCAACGCAATATTCTATCCGTATACATAGCTATCCTTTCTCTACACAAGATATTCCAGCTTCTTCTTTATTCTCTGCATGGCGTTATCCACAGCCTTCACATCCCTGCCGAGCTGTTTTGCCGTGTCCTTATAGCTGTTTCCGTTTAAATGGCATAGGAGCACCCGCCGTTCAAATTCCGACAGTGCTCCGCTTATTATTCCTTCAAGTCCGGACGCCTTTTCACGCTCTATGAAAATCCGCTCCGGATTGTCGTTACCGACGTCGAGTATTCCCTCCACGCTCGAACCGCTCTCCTCGTCGAACGCGCCGCTTGAGAGCGAGACATACGAGTTCAGCGGGCTGTGCTTCTGCCGTGACGCCTTCTTTACCGCCGATATAATGCGTCTCTCAACGCACACCCCCGCGAACACCTTAAACAGCGGGAATTTTGTCTTGTCAAAGTCCATAACGGCCTTGTACAGACCGATAAGCCCCTCCTGGACAATGTCGTCGTCATCGCCGCCCGCAAGATAATACGGCTGTGACTTCTTATGCACAAGCGGCTTATATCGCAAAAGCACCGTTTCAAGCGCGGTTTCATCTCCCTGCTGCGCGCGCATAACAAGCTCATCATCGGTTAATTCGGTATAATCGGTCATAATCAATTCTGCTTTCTTACAATCGTGTAATCATCACCCATGCGGAAATACGGGCAGGATCGGCGTTTTTGACTGTATGAGGAATACACCTCGTCCTCATCCATATCTATCACGCACATATAACAATCATATTCCTCGTCGTACGCATAGTTCATGCACATATCACAGCATGATTCCATACCAACATCTCCCCTATGACAATTCAACCCATACCTCCACAAATATCATTTTATTCCATTTACCCGTCTTTGTCAAGCCCATACCGCAAAATTAAACCAATTTTCCAAAACATCGTCAAATCTATCGTCATATTAAAAATAAAATTCTCATATATTGTACAGAAAAAACGGCGCAGCCGGCTCGGTATGCGCTCAAAACGGGGGTAATATATGAAGGAATATATTGAAGACAGGGTGCTTGAAATTGCCCGGTACATAATCGATAACAAAGCAACCGTGCGCGGCGCGGCAAAGGTGTTTAATGTCAGTAAATCCACAGTTCATAAGGATGTTCACGAGCGTTTGCTGCATATAAACCGGGATCTATACCGCAAATGCCGCTCAATACTTGAGACAAACAAAGCGGAGCGCCATATTCGCGGCGGAATGGCAACGCGCGAAAAATATCTCCGACAGCATGATATGTAAGCATCTCTAAATCGCACAACCCCTTTAGTTCCGCGCACAACACACTGTAACGAATATAATGAAAGGTTGTGTTAATATGCTGATAGAAACCATGAGCAACCACGACTTGCGGCTCGCTATGCTTCCGTACGCAAGCGCGCTTAAATCGATAAACATGTACGCCGAAACAATAATGGAGGAGCTTTTCGCCCACAGACGCTCCAATCCCGTAGAACACATTAAAGCACGGCTCAAGCGTCCCAGCTCAATCGCAAGAAAGCTTGAAAAAAAAGGGTATGAACCCACGGTAGAAAACGCTGTTAAATATATTGACGATATTGCCGGTGTGCGTATCGTATGTCTGTTCCCCGACGATATTTACAAAATCGCCGGAGTTATAAAAAACTTTAATAACCTGCGGATATGCCGCATTAAGGACTACATTGCCGTTCCCAAACACAACGGCTACAGAAGCTACCATATGCACGTTGAAATCCCCATACGACTGCTCGACCATGAAGAATGGGTAAAGGTTGAAATACAAATACGCACGGTGGCGATGGACTCATGGGCAAGCATGGAACATAAGATACGGTATAAAAAGAGTGTGGAAATACCGGACTCCATAAGCTGCAAGCTTCTTGACTGCGCCCGGCTTACCTCCGAGCTTGATAAACGCATGCAGGCGCTTAACGAAGAAATCGAGCGGCTTATACCTCCCAAGGCGGCAATAGAGCAGCTTAATGTTCTAAACGGATATTTTTGAAAAATATATGTAAATACGAGGATAAGCGAACCTCAATTTTGAGGTTCGCTTATTTGAATTCGTCTGTATATTCTTACCGGGTCCGCAAAGCCTCCGCCCAGCATGAACCGGTCATGCTCATAGCACCGCAGTCCGCGTCTGTTTTTCATTTCCAGCTCATGCGTGCCTATTAGCGAGTCGGCCTCGGTATTATATATTGTCATTTCAATCCCGTGCCTTCCCTTTTTTAAATCCGTTTCAAGTCTGAACGGTGAAAACGGCAGCGCGTGTTCCGTACCATCGACTTTAACAACAGCGCTGTAGCGTATTCTGCCGAAATCCATGACATACCTGCCGCTGTCTGAAATATCAAACTCCGCCTTAAAGGTTATTCCGCCGCTGAACCCTTCTTCGATGTGCTCCCGCCATTGCGGCAGAGCGTTACCCACATTGCGCGCGCTTCCGTCGGGGCAATACATAATCCAGTTTTCAATTACAAGTCCGGCGTTTGCCTTTATACTCTCGTATCCGGCATAACCTCCCATTCCTCTTTCGGCAAATACCCTAAGCTCGCCCGACGCAAACTCCGCCTCTCCGGAAAACGGAGCAATATCAAACGCGTGCCGCGTAAAGCTGTATTCAAAAAGCGGCGTATCCAATCTCAGCCGAGCTTCGGTATCGCTTTCGTTAAGCATAAAGAATACCTTGCCCGTTTCGGTTTTGTTTACCGCCATGCTTATACGCGATTTGGAGGAGAAGCCGTTATTTTTTAGACAGCGCGCAAGCTCCGCCGTATCCCTTACCAAAAGCGCGCAGCCGGAGGCGGGATAGGTTTTACATATATCCGCAAACCCCGCTGTCATACCGCCCACAATGATAAGCTTCCCGCCGGAGCGCGCAAAATCGCGCAGCCTTCTTATAACGGGCGTCGGTATGCTTATTCCGCCCGTAAGTATAATTGTGCTTATCCTTTGTCCCGACCGCGTTACAAACGCGCCGTTATTTAAATCGAGACTCTCTATCGCGCCGTCCCATATATATTCAAACGCGCGCGGCATATAGCACACGGTTTCCGCTATAGCGTCCACTCTGTTCCATATATGCGGCATCGTGCTCGCCGACCATGGGTGCCCCGCTTTTAGCCCCTCGACAAACGCCTGCTTCACGGGTACGTAAACAGCGGTATCGGCGCACGGTATTCCGGCGCTTGCCAACCTGTTCACCTCGGCAACACGCGCGTTAATGAGCTTGCCGAACCGAATATTCTGCGGATTGTTAAGAGAAAGCTTCGTATACTCCCTCTGCTCCGTCTCGTCCGGCTCCGCAATCATCAGATAGAATAAATCTATACCGCGTATTATCTGGTGTTCCATATGCCACCGCATTTCATCCGGCGGCATGGAATATCCCGTCACCGCAAAGCTCTCGCTTGAGGCATGCGGCTTATTGCACAAATGCCTGACGCTTCCCGCAAAACGCGGATAGTCGCAGAAATCGCTTCGGTTTATCTGATTCCATATATAGTCCACACCCGGCGAGTCGCTAAGAATACTGTTTTTAAAGAAATTTCCGCTTATAGTGTCAAGCCCTCGCAGATTGTGGTCAAGATCCTGGTGTCCGGTGAGCATTACCTTATGTTCATGACACCACCTCGCAAGCTGACCGACGCAGTTTTGCGCCATCATATCCGTAACAAGCTCTCTGTAATCCGTAAGCGCCTGTTCCGTATCCCGTCCGCCCCAGCCCGATATTAAGAGCCTGGGCAGGTGTTCGGTCAGGTCATAACCGTACCGCTTGTAAAACTCATCAAGTATCCCGTCCGTATATGGGTACGGATAGGGTATAAACGGCTCGTCATAGAAAAATCCCGCAAGACCTGTGCCGAACTGTTCGGGCATATGCTTATAGTACCCCTCGTGCATATGCTCTATAAAGCATGCCACCGCGTCCTTGCTAAGCAAATCAATCGTGCCGAATTTCGCGCTGCCGTCGTCTTTAAAAACTCCGTGCGTGCCGCCGCTTGTATAGTCCCAGCCCACAGCGGTTATGCACATTTCTGCTTCAGTTGCGGTATACGCGATTACACCGTTTACCGGCTCGATTGCTACATAGCCTTTAAAGCTTCCCGCTCCCGCGCCGTACCGCCCACATTCCCATACAGCCGCGCATATAAACCGCCCGTTTACCGGCATAACAAATGTTTCGCCCGGAGCAATTACGGTATTTAATATAATATGCATATACTTTGACGCGTAGCCGCGGCTTTCCGAGATAACCTTCCCCGCCGCCGTGCCGGTGGGATAGCCCCACTCGTCGAAAAGCCACACGTCTATTCCCTCTCTTTGCGCTGCGTCCGTAATTTTTTTTACGTTGTCGCGGTAACTCTCTATCCATGCGTCAACGTCCCGCTGCGGCGCCCACGACTTGCCCTCGAGCGATATTCCCGAATACCCCATATCCGCGCAGTATTTAACATATCTCTCAACAATACCGTCATTATATTTTTCAAAAAAACCCGTGTGCAGAACGGGCGCAAATCTGTTCTTCTTATTCATATTTACCGGTCCTTAATATTTTATTGGCATTTATAATTCTATCCTCTGTGGGAGGATCTATGTCGCTTAGCTTATAATCATAGCCGAGGCTCTCCCATTTATGTACGCCCAGCGTATGGTACGGCAAAACCTCCACGCGCTCAACATTTTCGAGCGTGTCTATAAACTCCCGCGTTTTTATAAGATACCCGTCATAATCGCTGTATTTTGGCACAAGCACATGCCTTATCCAAACCGGCTTTTTAATATCCGAAAGACAGCGCAGCATATCAAGTATGTTATCGTTGGGATGGCAGGTAAGCTCAATATGCCTGTTCGGGTCGATGTGTTTTATGTCAACCAACAGCAAATCCGTATATTGGATTAGTTCACGAAATTTTGAAAAGAACGGTTCGCTTCGGGTAAACGGTGCGCCGCTCGTGTCAATTACGGTATGCACACCCTTTTCCTTAAACCCTTTAAACAGTTCTATGAGAAAATCAATCTGCATAAGCGGTTCGCCGCCGCTTACGGTAACGCCGCCGTCGGATTTCCAGTATGCCTTAAACCGCATCGCCTTTTTAATAAGCGCGGTGGCGCTAATCCGCTCGCCCGCCGTCATATCCCATGTGTCGGGGTTATGGCAGAACGCGCAGCGCATAGGACATCCCGCTAAAAAGATTAAAAATCTCACGCCCGGCCCGTCCACAGAACCGAAGCTCTCCGTTGAATGAATATACCCTTCCATAGATTGCTCCTCGTTTTAAAAAGGGCTGATAACTCAGCCCCTTTTTATTGAATTTTACAGATTACAGGCTCTTATGGCATGTACGCTTAATAACATCAAGCTGCTGCTCCCTTGTGAGGTCGATAAATCTGACCGCGTATCCCGATACGCGAATAGTGAAGTTCGCGTACTCCTCCTTCTCCGGATGCTCCATAGCGTCTATAAGCTTTTCCGTGCCGAACACGTTTACGTTAAGATGGTGCGCGCCCTGGTCGAAATAGCCGTCGAGCACGCTTACGAGATTGCTCGTCCTCTCCTTGTCGTCATGTCCCAAAGCGTCGGGCGAGATTGTCTGCGTGTTTGAAATACCGTCCAAGGCATACTCATACGGAAGCTTCGCGACCGAATTGAGCGACGCGAGCAGACCGTTCTTCTCCGCGCCGTACGACGGGTTCGCGCCCGGCGAAAGCGGCTCTCCCGCCTTTCTCCCGTCCGGCAGACCGGCTGTGGCCTTGCCGTATACGACGTTGGATGTGATTGTAAGTATTGACGTCGTCGGCTCCGAATTTCTGTACGTCTTGTAATGCTTAAGCTTCTCAAGGAAAGTCTTAAGCAGCCATACGGCTATATCGTCCGCCCTGTCGTCGTCATTACCGTATCTGGGGAAATCACCCTCTGTTATGAAATCGTCAATAAGACCTGTTTCAGGATTTCTTATCGGCTTAACCTTCGCGTACTTGATTGCGGAAAGTGAGTCCACAACATGCGAAAATCCCGCGATACCCGTTGCGAATGTTCTTCTGACATTCGTGTCTATAAGCGCCATCTCTGCCGCCTCATAATAATACTTATCATGCATATAGTGGATGAGGTTAAGAACGTTCACGTACATGCCCGCGAGCCATTCCATCATAGCATCGTACTTTTTCATTACCTCATCGTAATCCATAACATCATCCGATGTAATTCTCTCGTATGCCGGACCTACCTGCATACCCGTCTTTGCGTCCCGCCCGCCGTTCATGGCGTAAAGGAGACATTTGGCGAGATTAGCCCTCGCGCCGAAGAACTGCATCTCCTTACCGGTTTGCGTAGCCGATACGCAGCAGCATATCGAATAGTCGTCACCCCATACCGGACGCATAACGTCGTCGTTCTCATACTGGATTGAGCTTGTCTTAATAGATATAAACGACGCGAACTGTTTGAAATGCTCCGGAAGTCTTGACGAGTAAAGAACCGTAAGGTTCGGCTCCGGCGACGGCCCCATATTTCTCAGAGTCTGCAGGAACCGATAGTCGTTTTTAGTAACCATCGAGCGTCCGTCCTGACCGATACCCGCGACTTCGAGCGTAGCCCACACCGGGTCGCCCGAAAACAGCTGGTTATATGAATCGGGACGCGCAAACTTAACCATCCTAAGCTTCATTACGAAGTGGTCTATAAGCTCCTGCGCCTCCTGCTCGGTGATTGTGCCGTTTTTAAGATCCCGCTCTATATAAATATCAAGGAATGTGGAAACGCGTCCGACAGACATAGCCGCGCCGTTCTGCGTCTTTATAGCGGCGAGGTAGCCGAAATACAGCCACTGCACGGCCTCCTTTGCATTGGTTGCCGGTCCTGAAATATCATAGCCGTATGAAGCTGCCATCTCCTTCATCTGACCGAGACATCTGTGCTGCATTGTGATTTCCTCGCGCAGGCGAATGACCTCGTCGGTCATCTGACCGCAGCCGCAGTTATTGAAATCCTTGACCTTTTGCTCCATAAGATAATCTATACCGTAAAGCGCAACCCGTCTGTAGTCGCCCACTATACGGCCTCTGCCGTATGTATCCGGAAGGCCTGTGATAATTTTGTTCTTTCTCGCGGCCCTCATTTCCGGAGAGTACGCATCGTATACGCCCTGGTTATGCGTCTTGTGGTACTCGGTGAAAATCTTGTGCATTAGCGGATCCGGCGTGTAGCCGTAGTTTTCAAGCGCGCCCTCCGCCATTTTTATGCCGCCATACGGCATAAAAGCCCGCTTTAGCGGCTTATCCGTCTGCAACCCGACTATTTTTTCAAGCTCCTTGTTAAGATAACCGGGCTTATGCGATGTTATTGACGATACAATATTTGTGTCCATATCGAGGACGCCGCCCTTGGCTCTGGCCTCTTTAAAAAGCCCCTGCAACTGTTCCCAAAGCTTATTTGTAGCTTCGGTAGGGCCCGACAAAAATGATTTATCACCGTTATATTCCGTATAATTTCTCTGAATAAAATCCCTGACATTTATTTCATCCTTCCATAAATGCCCCTTAAAGCCCTGCCATGCATTGTTGCCCATGACCTTGTACCTCCTGTTTTAGATTACATAACCATCCGTCGGTCTTGTGAACCCCGAATTGATAAAGGTGAATTTTCCGATTATCTTTCTGACATTATATCATAGCCCCGCCGATAAGTCAACTTGTTTATGGTATTTTTTACATTTTTCGAATAATTTACGGAAATTCAGCTTGTTCAAAAAACGTGCAAAAAATATCGAAACTCGATTGACAAAGCACCGTCTTAAAGAGTATAATAAGTGTAAAGAAACTCGTGCAATACACTAAGGAGGAATTGTCATGGTAACATTTATAATCGGTTTAATACTTCTCGCAGGCGGCGGAGCGGCATACGGCGCGCTGTGCAGCCGCATATTCAAGCCGGACGACAGAGAAACGCCGGCGGTAAAGCTTGGCGACGGTGTGGATTTCGTGCCCATGAAAAAATGGAAAAACAGCCTTATTCAGCTTTTGAATATTGCCGGAACAGGGCCTATTCTCGGCCCGATACAGGGTATTCTGTTCGGCCCCATCGCGTTTATCACCATACCGATAGGCTGCGTAATCGGCGGAGCGTTCCACGATTATATGAACGGTATGATTT
This sequence comes from uncultured Clostridia bacterium, assembly GCA_947628515.1. Lineage (GTDB taxonomy): Bacteria > Bacillota > Clostridia > UBA1381 > UBA1381 > Ornithomonoglobus. The sequence continues at coordinate 22,681 of CANRAG010000037.1, forward strand.
CGCTGCGCAACGACGGCGCTCAGATGCCGCAGCTTATACGCAAGTTTCTCGGAAAGCATATTTACGCCGTTTATAACATATTCGTCGGGCTTTTATTGCTGCTCGTGGGCGCGGTGTTCCTGTACACGCCCGGCGACCTGTTTATAATGCAGATTTTAAACGCGGACAACGGTATTTCAAACCCGGTTGTATGGATTGTGTACGGTGCTATATTTCTCTACTATATAATTGCGACACTGTTCCCCATAGACAAAATTATCGGCAGGGTATATCCGATATTCGGCGCGGTGCTTGTGTTGTCTGCAATCGGTGTGTTTATAGGCATTTTCGTTAAGGGCTACAGGCTTGACGAAATATGGACTGTCGGAGTTTCGGGAGTGCATCCGCAGGGGCTGCACTTTATCCCCGTATTCTTTGTAACGGTGGCGTGCGGCATTGTTTCGGGCTTCCATTCCACGCAGTCAACGCTCATCGCCCGAACCATGGAGCATGAAAAAGAAGGGCGCACAATCTTCTATAATATGATGATAGCGGAAGGCTTTATCGCGATGATATGGGCGGCTGCCGCAATGGGCGTTATGAATTTGGGACTTGCGGGCGCGGATACATCCGCGACGGACGTCGTCGGAATAGTCGCTAAGAACCTCCTCGGCCCCGTCGGCGGAATTATCGCTATTGTAGGCGTGATAGTTCTGCCCATCACATCCGGCGATACCGCGCTTCGGTCGCTTCGTCTTATGGTGGCAGAGTCGCTCCATATAGACCAATCGAAAAAAACGAACAGGCTCATAATATCTCTTATAATATTCGCCTTTGTGGCCGCGCTTTTAGTCTTTTCAAAAATAAACGCGGGCGGTTTTAACATATTGTGGCGGTATTTCGCGTGGGCGAACCAAACCATTGCGGTATTCGCGTTCGCGATGATTTCCGTGTATATGGCACGTCACAAGCAGCCGTTTATTATGTCGCTCGTGCCGGGAATGTTCTATATGTTTGTGGTATCGAGCTTTATCCTAAACGCCGCGATCGGCTTCAACCTGCCCTGGAGCGCAAGCTATACAATAGCCGGAGTACTAACTCTCGCCTACGGCGCGGGTGTTGCGGTATACGGAAAAAGAACCGCAAAAAAATTATGAAACGTATCTAAAAAACGCGCCGCGTATGCTGCGCGTTTTTTAGATTGGCTTACGCGGCGTCTTGCCGTTAATATCAGTCCGCGTTCTTTCCGCCCGGCATTACCATACCGCCATAGTATTCGGGCACTTCTCCGGCTATAACCGTTTCCGCAACCGGCACTGACGTTTCTATATCCTCCGTTTCGTCCATAAGATAGC
>CANRAG010000038.1 GCA_947628515.1 uncultured Clostridia bacterium
AAAAAGCTCGATAAGGGCGCATATGTGTCCGTAAGCCTTTTCGGAAACGCGCCTTCGTCGGCATACGAGAAAATGACGGCGGAGATATGCGATATATACTCGCGCGAGCTGGACATTCCCGGCAGCGCGGTGTATGTGACATATCATCCGATCTCAGACTGGGGCTGGAACGGCGGTAATTTCTAATCAAAAACACGAGTATCCAAACGCGGATACTCGTGTTTTTTAATCGATTTTTATATAATTACCGGCCTCGATGCTCTTGTGTTCTTCCTTTTTCGGCACTGTAAGCTTTAGAGTGCCGTTTTTAAAGCTTGCCTTTATTTCATCCTGCGTAACCGAATTTCCAACATAAAAGCTTCGGCTGCACGAGCCGTAATGGCGTTCGCGGCGGATGTATCTGCCCTCGCTGTCGCGGTCGTCGTTACTGTAGTTCGATTCGACTCTTACGGTCAGATAGCCGTCTCTAAGCTCCGCCTTTACATCCTCCTTGTCTATGCCCGGCATATCGATTGTAAGCGCGTAGCCTTTGTCGTTTTCCTTTACATCCGTTTTCATTAAAGTGTTCGCGTTATAGCGCGTCAGCCCGCCGAACGGAAAATCTCCGAAATCATCGAACGGATTACCTCCGAAAATACGCGGTACAAGCATAGGTTATCACTCCTTATCTGCAATTTATATTTTATAGTATTCCGCCTGAAACAGAATATATTCGCATATAACCGAGAAATATATCCTGAAACCGGAATTTAAAGCGAGTTTTTTTTGAATTAGCTGAAAATCTGTAAAAGCTTTATTCATTCAAAAACCGCGGAAATTTTGGGAATAACGATTGATTTTTGGAGCTGAGCGCAGACAGAACCCGCCCCTGAGGCGGGTTCTGTCTGTTCGAAAGAAGGGCATACCGCCCCACAGAAGCCGCGCGATACAGCGCCGCATGCGCATGAGGCGGCGGGAAAATTATGCAATGCGTCCATATAAAACGGCTAAATCCGGTGAGGATTCGGCCGTTTTATTTACTTGAAAATAAAATAATTATGTGTTATAATGTAGAATATTATTTAAAGAGATATTAAGGATTTGAGAAAATGATAAGGATAAATTCCGGTAAAAAGGTTGCCGCGTCCGTAACAGCGGCAATTATAATGTGCGTTATAACTATATGCTCGCGTAAGCTGTACGTCACTTCGCTTAACGACCTGCATTTCCATCTGTGGTATTTTATAATCGCCATCGGCTGCGCTCTGCTCACAGCTTTTTTGGGCTCGGTAAAATTTGAGCTTGGCAAGCGGGCGGGTAACATAGTCGGCGCGGCGGTGTACGCGGCGTCAATCTTCGGGGCGTCCGTGGTGGGCATACTCTTTTCAAACGGGTTTGTCGGCTCGCCGTATATGTTTTTTGTAAATGTGGCATTTTACGCTATAGTCGCCGCTATAGGCCTGCTTATATCCGGCAGCATGCGCGCCTCGGCCATTACGGCGGTAATAGTGTCGTTTTTGTATAATTTTTCGAGCTTTATGATATATTCATTCCGGGGCGACGCGCTCACGCCAACCGATATATACAGCATAAAGACCGCCATGAACGTCGCGGCGCAGTATGAGTTCAAGCTCAAATATCAGCTTATAACGTCCACGATAATGTTTATAGCTCTGCTCATGCTCACATTTAAATTCCCGATAAAGCTCGAATTTAAGAGAAGAAAAATCACGCTTCGCACAGCCGCGGCCGCCGCGGCCGCTTTGGGAGTGTTCTTTATAGGCTCTATAAATCTGAAGCAATACGATGTTTCGGTGTTCGACCAGTATTACGCAAATCTAAACTACGGCTCGGCGTTCGCGTTCTATGTAAACGCGACGAAGATGGGGCTTGAAAAGAACGAGGACTTCGACCCCGAAAAGCTCAACGGTATACTTGACGGCTACAGCGAGGACACCACGGTGCCGGAGGATAAGCCGAACGTGATAGTAATAATGGACGAGAGCTTTGCGGATTTGCGGGCGGTAGGGGATTTTAATACCAACGAGGACTATATGCCATACTTCCGCTCGCTTAAGGAGAACACCTTAAAAGGTCAGCTCATGGTATCGCCGTTCGGAGGCAATACCTGCAATACGGAATACGAATTTTTGACCGGCATGAACGTGGGACTTCTGCGCGCGAACGCAATCCCGTATGTGCAGATGATTTTTAACCCCATTCCGTACTCGATGCCGCAGCATATGAAAAAGCTCGGCTACAACACTTTAGCGTTCCACCCGTATTTCGCAAACGGCTGGAACAGAACGACCATATATAACTATATGGACTTTGACGAGTTCGTAAGCTTCGAGAATATGAAAAAATATAACGAGGACATAGAAAAGCTCAGAAGCTATCCGAGCGATAAATGCGACTTTGACACGGTGCTTAACTACCTGCGCCGCGAGGACAGGGAGCCGGGCGAGCGTGATTTTATATTCAATATCACAATGCAGAACCACGGCGGGTACATGACCGCGAATTTCGAGCCGGAAATCAAAATAGAGGGCATGAATGGCAGCTACCCCATGACCGAGCAATACCTTACGCTCATAAAGCATACCGACGAGGCGCTGGAGTATTTCCTAAACGAGCTTAAAAGCTTCGAAGAGCCGACTATAGTTCTCATGTTCGGCGACCATCAGCCGAATATAGAAAAGACCTTTTATGAGGAGCTGTACGGAAAAGACCTTGAAAATGTGGACAGGGATAACCTCAATAAGAGATACTATATACCGTTTATGATATGGACAAATTACGACAGCGAGGAGACGGAGGGCGTGTATTCAAGTCCGTGCTTCCTGTCGGGCTTGCTTATGGAGCGGGCGGGACTGCCAAAGAGCCGCGTTCAGATGTTCTTAGACGACGTGCGCGAAAAAAACGGTATAAGACAGCTTAACCCGACGGGGTATATAGACAATGAGGGGACATGGCATCCGCACAGGGACGCGAAGGATCTTAAGACATATTACAATATGGAATATGCAATTCTCACAAATGAACAACTGAATTACGATTTTGATTTCGGCACACGGTAACGGAAAACCGCTTGACTAATATGTTGTTTTTGTGGTATAATAATACTGATATTTTTGGTTCGGAAAAATTTAAAAACGGAGGTTATAATGGCAAAAACTAAAAAATTGAGGATAATACCCATAGGCGGTCTTGATGAGATCGGAAAAAATTTGACCGCCTTTGAGTATGGCAATGAGATTGTTATCATTGACTGCGGTATGGCGTTCCCGGATAATGATATGCCGGGCGTCGATATGGTAATCAACGACATAACATATCTTATTAAGAATGCCCAAAAGGTGAAGGGCGTTTTTCTTACGCACGGTCACGAGGACCATATAGGCGGATTACCTTACTTCCTCAAAGAGATTAATGTGCCGGTATACGGTACGAGACTGACCCTGGGGCTTGTCGAGAACAAGCTGAAGGAACATAATCTCGTATCCGCTGTCCGGCTTGTCCGCGTTCGCGCGGGCGACGTTGTGGAGGTCAGCAAGACCTTTTCGGTTGAGTTTATACGCACAAACCATTCTATCGCGGATTCCGTCGCGCTGGCAATAAGGACGCCGGTCGGGACAATTCTGCACACGGGCGACTGGAAGATAGACACAACCCCTATTGTGGGGGATATGATTGACCTTGCGCGTCTTGGCAAGCTCGGCGAGGAAGGAGTGCTCGCGCTCATGTCCGACTCCACAAACGTGGAGCGGCAGGGCTACGCTATGAGCGAACGCATGGTGGGCGAGAAGTTCGACCGAATTTTCCGGGGCTGCAACAAGCGTATAATAGTGGCGACATTCGCCTCAAACGTGCATCGCGTCCAGCAGATTATCGACGCGGCGGCAAAAAATCGCCGCAAAGTGGCGGTTTCGGGCCGGAGCATGGAAAACATAGTTGAGATTTCCATTCTTTTGGGATATATGAAGGTTCCCGAAGGCGTTCTGATAAATATCGACAATATAAAAAAGTACAATCCGAACCAGGTGGTAATTATCACAACCGGCTCCCAGGGCGAGCCGATGAGCGCGTTGACGAGAATGGCATTTTCAGACCACCGCAAGGTGGAAATCACAAAGGACGACCTTATAATAATATCGGCGTCGCCGATACCGGGCAATGAGAAGCCGGTGTCAAACGTTATAAACGAGTTGTTTAAAATAGGCGCGGAGGTTATATACAAATCGCTTATGGACGTTCACGTTTCCGGTCACGCGTGCCGTGAGGAGCTAAAGCTTATGATAGGTCTTACAAAGCCGAAGTTCTTCATACCCGTGCACGGCGAGCACCGGCATCTTGTGCTGCACAAGCAGCTTGCGGCGCAGATGGGGATACCGGAGAAGAACTCGTTTGTTCTAAGCAACGGAACCGTGCTTGAAATGGATTCGAATTCGGCGAGGATAAGCGGCACAATCCCGTCGGGACAGGTGCTTGTCGACGGTCTCGGCGTGGGCGATGTGGGCAACATCGTATTGCGCGACCGAAAGCATCTCGCGGAGGACGGACTGATTATCATAGTGGTAACGATAGACAGCCAGACGCGCAAAATGGCGTCGAGGCCGGATGTGATATCGAGGGGATTTGTGTACGTGCGCGAAGCGGAAACGCTGATAGAGGGCGTAAAGGACGCTTCGGAGCAATCCGTTGAGGAAAGCCTTTCGAGGCGCAGCACCGATTGGGCGACCATGAAAAACAGCGTCAAATCAAGCGTCGCAAGGTATATCTACGACGCCACAAAGCGCAACCCGATGATACTCCCCATAATCGAGGAGATATAAAAAATACAAACGATAAATCGGAAAAAACGCCGCCGCGAGCGGCGTTTTTTTTGCGCTTATTTTATCCCCCGAATTATTCTTAAGTTTGGTAATTGGTTCGGGCGGCAGGGTATGGTATAATTTGACTGACTGTGATACAGTACGTCAGCATAAAACTATTTTGAGCGGATGAGGAGATGTAACGATGGAGTATTCAAAGCTGTGACTTGATTACAAGCCGATCGATTTTGATTTTTCAGCTCACCCGCGCCCGACCGTTTTGCGGCAAAAAAACGCCGCGATTTCACCCGACGCGGCAGAATTTCAGCTTTGCCGATAAATCCAATACTTTAATTAATTTTAATCATTTACCTTAAGCGAATAAAATGATAAAATAATAGCAGGGCTTAATATTGTTTCGAAACGGAGGGAGGCAATATGTATAAGGTTTTATTCGCTGACGACGAACCGTATTTGATCGAAGGGTTAAATATGCTTATCGACTGGGACGCCATGGGTATAGAAAGAGTAGGCAGTGCGGAGGATGGTGTAAGCGCGTTTTGCGCAATCAAAAGACTTAAACCGGATATTGTTATTGCCGACATACATATGCCGGGACTTGACGGCCTGGAGCTTTTGCAAAAATGCAAAGAAGAGCTTTACGACGCGCCGGAGTTTCTGATTTTGACCGGATACGGGGATTTGAAATATATACAGACCGCTATGCGGTACGGCGCGCGCGGCTATCTCCTAAAGCCGATAAACGCGGACGAGCTGAACGAGCATATAGAGATGATTTTAAGCGAGCTGTCGCAGGCTAATGACGGCGATGCTGAGAGCGACGAGAGCATAAGCTATATAGCCAGGGACACGTTTATCAGAATATTTTTCGGCGACAGCGAGGCTAAGCTGCTCGGACGGGCGGCGTTTATCCTGGGACTTGACAGTCCGGCGGATGAAGTGTCGGTAATACTGTTCGGGCTACGCCAGGGCACGGAGCCAAATCAAACGGAGTCAGCCGTGGAGAGAATCAAGGCGTCGGACGGGATAAATCCCGTGGGCGTGTTTGATATGGGATTTTCGTACGCGGCGTACATATCCCCGCGGCTTGACGAGCCGCGCTGCGTCGAAACGGTCTCGGCGGTCCCCGACGGTTTGGCGGAGAATACGGTGATACTGCCGCCGTCGGCGCTTTCTGAGGTGCCGAAAATGATCATGGCGGTTTTGCGCGCCCGACAGGAGGGCGTTTTTACTACGGGGCTTTATAATCTGTACGGCAGCCGAGAGCTGTACGGCGACGAAGCGCCGGCGGCGGATATGGACAGAATTATGGACAGCGTCGCGGAAAACGATTTTGAAACGGCGGAGCTTTTGATACGGCGCGCGTTCGGGTACATTTCCGAAAGCGACGCGAAGGTGCGCCATCTTCGCGGGCTTGGCATGAGCTTTATGTTTGAGATGTACAAATATGTGCAGCGGCTCGGCATGGACTGCGGAGAGCTTTTTAATATATCATCCTACAAGCTGTCGAAAGCGGCGTATACCTCCGAGGTGGGGGATATATGCATCAGTTTGCTGTCACAGCTGCGGGAGCAGATAGAGGGCTGGAAGTACCTTTCGGATTTCAGGAGCGTAATGGATTATATCGAAAGCAATTATAAGAGGAATATAACTCTTGCGGATATAGGAAGGTCCATTTATATAAAACCGGCGGTCATAAGCAAGATAGTGAAAAGCTCGACCGGTATGAAATTCAGTGATTATTTAAACAAGCTGCGCATGACGGAGGCGTGCAGGCTGCTGCTAAAAACGGATATGACAATATCCAATATCGTGAGCGAGGTCGGGTATAAGGACTACGCTTATTTTGCCAATAAGTTCAGGCAGTTTGCGGGTTGCCTTCCGTCGCAGTACAGAAAGCAGGTGCAGCATAAGAAATGAAGCTACGAAAAGTAATGAGACTGCTTGACAACCTGTCCTTAATCGGAAAATTCGCAATTATTTTCATAGTATGTATTTTTTTACCGCTTATACTGTCCGGACTGGGAATTACAATTAATAACAATAACCGAATATACAATAACGAAATCGGAAACCTTAAACGGGAATATCAGCGAATAAGCTCCGATATTTCAAACATATTTACCACCGCGCTTCGCAACGCTAACGTGATAATGTCCGATTCGAATATCGGCGGACTCATATGCGAAAGCTATGACAACGAGCGTGATTTTTATAACACGCTGATATACAGGGATTTGAAATGGTATTTTAACAAATACACATCCCCCAACAACAGCATAACGGACATGACGATATACACCGATAACTATACGGTAACAGACTGCGATTTGCTGAGCAAGATAGACGACAACGCGCGAAAAAGTATATGGTATGATAAGCTGGCGGGGATTACAAATACCGCGTTGGTGGTGCCCGACAGGTATCTGGGCAATCAGGGGCAGTTTGACAATAACACGGTAAGTCTCGTAAAGCATGTAATCTATAACGGCGCGTCGGCGGTGAACGGCTATATAAAGATTGATATGAACATAAGCGAAATGGCGCGCAGACTGAACAATGAAACCGATACCATGCGGTTCTATTTCTATAATGACGAGTATAAATGCTATATTGACCCGACAAGGAAAAGGATGCTTTTCTATGAGGGCGGCGCGGATGAGTTTATAAAACCCAAGGACGCGTATATTATAGACGATTTGATAAGCTCCGGAAAATACCTTTCCAATTGGCGGCTTGTGGGGCGGTATGACATGAACTATATAAAACGGCAGCAAAGGAACAATATCCTTATGATGTCTTTGGTATGCATGGGGCTGGGAATAATATCGCTTGCGCTCGTATATCTTATATATTGCTCGAATAAGCGCAGGATAGAGCTTTTAAAGCGCGGTATGCACGACATGGTATCGGAGCATTTTAACAGGATAACGGACGAGCCGGGCAGGGACGAGATAGCGGAGCTTATAACCTCGTACAATTACTTAAGCGACAGGATGAGCGCGCTTATAAACGATGTGTATAAGCTTGAGGTAAGGAATAAGAGCGCGGAGATCGAGCGTGTTCGGGCGGAGCTTAAATATCTGCAAAGTCAGATAAATCCGCATTTTATATTTAACACGCTTAGCGCTTTGCACATAGAAGCGCTTAAGAACAACTGCGTTTCGCTCGCGGAACATGTATACAGCCTCGCGAGCGTCATACGCCGCATACTTGACAGAACGGAGGATTTGCGGCCGCTGTACGAGGAGCTGGACTTTATCCGCCAATATCTGGAGCTTGAAAAGTTCCGGTTCCAAACCAAATTCCGATACGAGATAGATGCCGACGACAGCGCTATGGAGCTTATGACGCCGCCGATGATAATACAGCCGCTTGTTGAAAACGCGTGCAGGCACGGGCTTCAGGGCAAGGTAGGGCTTCGGGAGATAAAGATTTCGGTTATTCCCCGCAACGGCTTTTTGAGAATAAGCGTAAGGGATAACGGAAAGGGTATGAATGAAAAGCAAATCCTTGAGCTGCGCAAGTCGCTTGACGAGGACGGCTTCAAAGGCCATATAGGCATAAAGAATGTGTATAAGCGGCTTGGTCTGTACTACGGAGACGGCGCCGATATACATATAACATCGAAGGAGAATGAATGGACGGACGTTACGCTGATAATAGATATGGACGCTCTTAACAATGTATCGGAGCTGTGAGGTATATGCAATGTATAAAGTATTGATAGCTGACGATGAGCCGTATATAATCGACGGACTGAAAGCGATAATAAACTGGGAAAAATACGGTTTTACCGTGGTCGGCGCTGCCGAAACGGGCGAGGAAGCGCTCGAAATGTACGAAAGGTACAAGCCCGATTTTGTGGTGTTTGACATATGTATTCCGGTTTATTCCGGAGTGGAGCTGGCGCGGATGCTTCGCGAGCGGGGGTATAAGAATGAAATCGCCCTGCTTACGGGCTACAGGGAAACCGACTACGCCCGCGAAGCGATCAAGTACAGGGTTAAATACTACTTTACAAAGCCAATAGGCGTAAAGGAGATTGAAACGGCGCTTGGCGAGATAAAGAGGGAGCTTGACAGGAAAAAGCTGCTTAGCATGGAGTTCTGGGAGGATTTCGTTCCCGACGAGGTGCTGTACCGAGGCGGCGCGGACGAGGGCACGGCGGATTTCGCGGAGCTTATGGAATACGCGGACGACATTGTAACGCATGTCAAAAACCGTGATTTGGCAGGAACGGAGCGGGTAATAGACGGCGCGGCGGAATATATAGGGCGTCAGAGCGGGCAGGAAAGCCTTATAGATATATTCTGCGCGTACTGCGAAACCCGGTTTTTGAGCCTTTTGCACGAAAGCGGAAACGAGTCGCCCGATTTGTTCGGGGACATAATGATTGAACCGGCGGGAACGCCTGAGGCTATGAAAGCGCCGGTGACGGAGATGTGTGTGAGGACGATGAGTATAGTGGACAAATCCGAGCCTGCGCCGGATACGAACGTGGACAATGTGGCGCGGTATCTTAAAGAGCATTACAAAGAGGACATAATAATAAAGGAGCTCGCCCTGAAGTTTCATATAAACCATGTGTATCTTGGAGTGATATTTTCAAAGCGCATGGGAATGAGCATAAAGAAATATATCCACATGCTGCGCATGCAGGATGTAAAGAGGCAGCTTTGTGAAGGCGACAAATCGCTTAAGGATATAGCGTTCGATGTAGGCTATAACAACTATAACAACTTTTTTAACTGGTTTGAAAGATTTTTCGGCATGACGCCCGAAGAATACAGAAAAAATTTAAACAATACGGAAACGGAGGTATCGTGATGAAAAAAAGAATTGTAACGGCGGTCCTGACGCTCGCGGCGGTACTGGCGGGAGCGGCGCCGGCGTATCCTGTGTCCGCCGAAGGGATTGAGCTTCTCAATTTCGATTATGACGACGAGGTGCGTTTTTCGCCCACCGGCAGCGGCAAGGTCGTGTTAAACGAAAAGGACGGACATTCCGGCGCACGCAGCGTCGAGGTGACCGGAAGAACGCAGCCGAAGGACGGCGCGGCGCTCGATGTGGAGATGGCGGAGGAAAGCGCGGTCTACAATGTTACGCTGTGGGTCAAGTCCGCCTCGCCGCAGAAGCTTACGGCGGAATTGGGCGGGAAAAAGGTCAATTCCGCAAACCTTCCGGCGAATACGTGGACAAAGTTAGAGGGCAGCGTCACGCATGAGGGCGGCGACGCACAGCTTACGGTTTACGGCGCGAACGGCACGGCCAATTTCATGATAGACGATGTATCCGTGCTGGCAGAGGGACAGATCATAACCACCCCTTACGCGCCGGAGGGCGTTAATATGCTGCCCGACGGCGATTTTGAAAGCGGCGGCGCGGGAGTGTTCGAAGCGCGAAGCTGCACGAACACGGTGACGGAAGCGGCGGCGCACAGCGGCAAATACGGCATGAGCGTCTCCGGCCGCGACCAGGACTGGACGGGGATACAGACCAATATCAAGGATTTATTGATACAAAACGCCAACTATGAGGCGTCGGCATGGATCAGGATAGACAATCCGGAGCCGGTGAGCGCGGAATATTATCTACAGCTTGAAATAGCGTCGGAGGGCGGCGGCACGGAATACCCGTCAATCATAAAGACCACCGCAAAATCGGGCGAGTGGACGCAGGTGAAGGGCGTGTTCTCCACAGCGTCATTCCTCTATCCGATGTCAAAGATTATTCTCTACATAGGCAGCGCGGACGGGAACACGTACGACTTCATGATAGACGATTTCACATTGGCATATACCAAAGCGGACGAAAGCGGCGCGTCGTCGCGCCCAATGATAGCCGACCCGTGGATTAACAGGGAAATAACCCCGCTAAAGGATGTATATAAGGACTATTTCCTGCTCGGCTGCGCGCGCAGCTCCGACAGCGGCGAGTCCGGCAGGCTTGAGGACGAAATGATGCAATACCATTTCGATATAGTGACCTGCGGCAATGATATGAAGCCGGACTACCTCGAAGGCAAGAAGGGCACATTCACCTTCAACAAGGCGGACAGGATAGTAGATACGGAAATTGCAAACGGTCTTAAAATGCACGGGCATGTGTTCGTATGGCATTCGCAGTCGCCCGCATGGCTTACAAATGTTTCGAGCCGCGATGAAGGGCTTGCGAACATGAAGGACTACATATATAATGTCGCGGAGCATTTTAAGGGACGCTGCTACAGCTGGGATGTAGTCAACGAGGCGATAGACAATATAACCGACACGAGCACGGTAAGCGGAATATTAAGAGACGCGCCGTGGCGAAAGGCCATAGGCGACGACTATATAGAGTACGCGTTTAAATACGCGGCGGAGGCCGACCCGAACGCGCTTCTGTATTATAACGACTACAATCTTGACGAGGCGGCGAAGGCCGACGCGGTCGTGACGCTTGTAAAGGATTTGCAGTCAAAGGGCATTAAGATAGACGGCGTGGGCATGCAGGGACATTACAGCGTTAACACGTCGATAAAGGCGGTGGAAAATTCGTTAAAGAAATTCTCCGAGCTGGGCGTTAAGATTTCCATATCCGAGCTTGACGTAAGCTGTCTCCAGGCCGGAGCGGTGCCGACGGAGGCGGAATATATAAAGCAGGCGCAGAAGTACGCGGAGCTGTTCAGACTATTTAAGAAGTACAGCGATATTATCGACCGTGTGACATTATGGGGCATAGACGACGGTACGAGCTGGAGAGCGTCGGACTACCCGTGCGTATTCGACCTCAACTACCAGCCGAAGGAGGCGTATTACGCGGTATTGGATCCGGATAAATATCTTGAACAGCATCCCGTTACGAAGAACGTTATAAACCGCGCCGGCTCCGCGTACGGAACGCCGGTCATAGACGGCACGGCAGACGAGGCGTGGAACAATGTTCCCGAATACAAGCTGTCGAGATACGTTATGGCATGGCAGGGCGCGAGCGGCACGTTTAAGTCCATGTGGGACGAGAATAATCTGTACCTGCTTGTGGACGTAAAGGATCCGGTTCTGAGCGCGGTGGCGTCAGAGGCGCATATGCAGGACAGCGTGGAGGCGTTCTTAGACGAGAACAACGGCAAAACGACCTACTACGAGGACGACGACGCCCAGTTCCGCGTAAACTATGAAAATGTGCAGAGCTTCGGCACCAACGGCAGCGCGGACAGGTTCAAAACGGCGGTGCGAAAAACCGACGGCGGGTATATGGCGGAGATCGCCATATCATTTAAAAAACCGCACAGCATGGGCGAAATACTGGGCTTTGACGCGCAGATTAACGACGACGGCGCGGGGGACGGAAACAGAAACTCCGTCGCCAAATTCAACGACATGACCGACCTTTCATGGGGTAACACGGAGAACTGGGGCGAAATAGAGCTTAGCGCGGACGGCACGGTTACTCCGACTTCCGATCCCGACGCGGTAAAGGTTATTTTGGACGGCGAGCAGCTTGTATTCGACGTTGAGCCGGTAATCATAAACGATTTAACCCTTGTGCCGTTCAGGGCTTTATTGGAAAAGCTCGGCGCGGAGGTGGAGTATATAGAAGAAGGCCAATATGTGAACGCGTCCCGCGACGGCATAGATATAAGTCTGCAAATAGACAATACGGAAGCCTCGGTAAACGGCGCTGCCGTCACACTCGAAACGGCTCCGACCATAATAAACGACCGGACGCTCGTTCCGCTCAGATTTGTGTCGGAGAGTCTTAACGCGAAGGTCGATTGGGACGAGGACACTAAAACAGTGACTATCACAACAAAGTAAAGGGGGAGAGCAACGCATGAATAATAAGATAACAGCGTTTTGCGTCAGCGCCGCAATGCTTCTGTCGTCGGCGCCCGTTCTTACGGCGGAGGCCGCCGACGGCGTAATAATAAACGACACGTTTTCCGACGGGGATTTGTCAGGCTATGAGGTGTATGACGATACCGCAAGCGTGGACGCGGTTTTGAGTATCGACAGCGGCTCGCTAAGATTTGAGGAAAGCAGCGGTTGGAACACGAGAAACGGAATAAAAAAGGATATAACGGACGCGCTTTACGCGTCGGGCTTCACAAGCGGTTCATTTATAGAGGTGAGCGCGGATATTTCCAGCTCATGGTATGATAACGCGGCGGTTATATTCATAGAGACCGGCGGCGTAAAGACCAATCTCGCAAAGGGCGGCCCCGGCGGCGAGACATGGGCGAAGGCGACCGTGACCGGCAGCGCGGCAGTAACGGCGGACGGCGGGGAACCGGTATATCTGTGCATAACGCAGCCTTGCGGAACGCATTTATACGATAATATCTCGCTTACATGGTCCGCCGCCGCGCCCGCGTCGCCGACGCCCGACGCGGCGACCGCGCCGCCGTCTACGCATAGTCCGCAAACGACTCCGTCCCCGGACGGGCAGCTGTTTTCCTATGCGGACAACGATTTTAAGAACGCCGAGGTAATGGACAGGTTCAGCGTTTACGACACGTCCGATACAAGCGCTCGGATAAGCGCCAACGGCACGGCTCTTATCCTGTCTGAGATGACGAGCGCGCAAAATCTTAACGGCTTCAGAATGGATATAACCGACTTCGTAAAGGCGGCGGGCAGCGGGTACAAATACACAGCGTCGCTTGATACGGAGTCTACCTGGTGGCAGGATAACCCCGGAAGCATGTTTTTTGAAATAGTTACGGGCAAAGAGACAGAAACAGTACCGCTCGCCGAAATAGCGGGCGAGGACACGGATTTGACATACAGCGTCTCAGGTTCGGGATACCTGCACTTTTATGACAGCTCCGCCGTGTATCTTTGCTACACGCAGCTGGCGGGCTATCAAAAATATAATAATATAACGCTTTCATACGACGCGGGCGACATGGCGACTCCGCCGCCCGGTCCGACGCCGTATATGCCCTACGGCGAGGGAGTTACAAAGCTCACCTCCGGCAGAGTGACGTTGGGCACGTACATGCCTGACACGGCAAGAGTGGTATATGTTGACGATTTCGGTTCCGCAGACCAGCTTGACAAATACGCGGAGTACAAAACGGCGTTCAGCTCCAAACCCGGTCTGAGCGGCGGAGCGGCGACATTTAACTTTTCGAGCGACTGGAGCACGGAAAACGGCGTGAGCGTAAACGTTACCGAGGCTATGCGTGAGAGCTATACAGGCGGCGCGTTCCGCGTCGCGCTCGATTTCCGCACGTCATATTGGGGCGGCGCGCCCGTAAACGTAACGCTGCGCTACGGCAGCGACGCGGGCGGCTGGCACAGCGCGGACGCGGCGTCGGGCGTCGATACCGACACGGCGAAGCTGATACATGTGTCCGGCGTTATAGACGGGCTTGATAATTATGACGCGGCAAAGGACGAGATGATAATAAACATAACCCAGTCCGCCGGCAGCTGGACTATAGACAACGTTGCCATAGAGCTGCCGTATGATTCCGTAAAGGTGTTCGACACCGCCGTTGACGACTGGTCAAGGCTTGACGGCATATCGCGCGTCGCCGTTATTTACGGCGGCAAGGAGGAGGGCGAAACAGGCGTTGTCTGGTCAGAGCCCCGAGAGGGTTCTGACGTCGTGTACGGAACGACGGAGCTTAACGGCGCTGTGGCAAGAGCTATAAAAGCCGACTCCGCGAAGAAGATAACCGTAAACGGTTCGGGAATAACAGTCGGGGACGTACAAATAGACGGACAGCCCGTAACGGCTTCGGGCACGGATGAGCTTGTGTTTATAATCGACAGCTTTGATAACATGAACCTTTTGAGCGAGCCGTCGGGAACCGGAATATACGCCGCTCCCGTATCCGGCGCAACGGAGCTGGAACGGGAGATGAAGGCGTCCGATACCGGCGACGCGGTGAGGATAGAGGGCAGAATTAATGATTTTAAAAACAATAATGAGTGCATAGTAATATTTGACGGCGGCGGCGAGCCGGTATCGGTAATATACGCCGCAATAGGCGCGGACGGCGGATATCAGGTCACGCTGCCGAAGCCGGCTTTGGGCGCGTACACGGCGGTAATGACGGATACGGGCGCGAGAACCGGTTTCACATACGCGTCCCCCGACGCGTTTGACGCGCTCCGCCGCGAGATGGTCGGCGGCTCCGTATACGAGCTGTTAAAATCCGATGATAACAGGATTATTATCGGCGCGGAGTATTTTGATATATACGATACAATCGCGGAGTCCGAAAAGCGCCGCATATGCGATGATTTTAAAACCGCGCTTGCCGCGCCGGAAATAACAAGGTTTGACGCGGCGGCAGCTTTGGATAAGCTAATAGCCGCAAACTCCGCGTCCGCAGATATTACAGCCGAAAGCTGGCGCAAGCTCATATCGGATAACGCGCCGCTTCTGGGAATAGCTCAGCTTAACGCGTTCTCCGCGTTCTTGGCCATGTCCGATACGGAGGCGGCGGAGGTGAAATCGCGGCTTGGCAAGGGCTATACGGCTTCGGACGCATTTGCCGCCACATTCGGCGCATGCGTTATAAACGCGCAGCTGTGCGGCGCGAAACACTATTCAAACGTAATTGACATACTAAAGGCTAACGCGTCGTTTCTCGGCACAGACGCGGCGGCGGTCACAATGTCCGCCGCGAAATACATCATGTCGAATATAAGGCCGGACATGCTCACCGTGTCCGATATTACAAGCCTTATAGAACGCGCAATGTCATCCGGTAATTCCTCCTTAAGCGGCGGTGGCGGCGGAGGCGGTGGTGGCGGTTCGTCGTCAGGCAGAGAGCTGTCGGGGTCAAACGGCTCCGATGTGGCGACGGGCTATGTTCCGCCTAAGGCTGCGGAAAACCAAACCGCTCCGACCGCGCAGCCGCAGACAACCGTCCGTACGTTTACCGATATTAATTCGGTCGGCTGGGCTAAAGAGGCGATAGACAGTCTCTTGGCGGCGGGCGTGATAAACGGCTATGACGACGGCACGTTCCGTCCGGATAACAATGTCACGCGGGAGGAGTTTGTTAAGATAATCGTCACCGCGTTCGGCATAACGGGCGGCTCGGCGGAGTTTAAAGATGTGGCCGCCAACAGATGGTCGCACGGCTTCATAGCCGCGGCGGCGGGCGCGGGGATTGTTAACGGAACGACCGACGGAAGCTTTATGCCCGAAGCGCCGATAACGCGTCAGGACGCCGCCGTTATTATCCACAGAACGCTCTACAGTATGGGAAAGGCTCCCGCGGCGGCAGAGACGGCGTTTAGCGACTCTGACGCGATTTCGGAATATGCCAAAGACGCGGTTGGCGCGCTGGTATCGGCGGGGGTTATAAACGGAACTGACGATAACACTTTTGACCCGCTCGGCAATACCACCCGCGCGCAGGCGGCGGTAATGGTATACAGGGCGCTCGGTTTAAGATAACGGGATGAAGGTTTGTGAAAGGAATTAGTGATTATAAAATTATGAAGAAGATAATATCATTAATAACCGCCGCTGCGGTTTCGTGCGGCATAGGACTTACGTCCGCGTATGCCGAGGGAGAAATAATACTAAACAGCAGCTTCGAGGACGGTACGGCGGGCTTTAATATGCGCGGCACCGCGTCGGTGGATATGTCCTCGGACACGGCACATTCGGGCGAGTCAAGTCTTTTGGTCGGCGACAGAGGCGGAGACGCGTGGAACGGCGCGTCGCGCGGAATAAGCGGAATAAAGCTTGACGACACCTACAGAGCCATGGCCTATGTGAAAGCCGCAGAGCCGGGCGAGAGCTTCGAAGTAAAGCTGACGCTGGAGCTTACCGATTATAACGGCACAGATTATCCGCAGATAGCCACGGCTATGGTAAACAGCGAGAGCTGGACGCTTATCGAGGGAACATGGAAAGCGAATTATACAGGAAATCTGAGCGTTCTTAACCTTAATCTGGAAACGAGCGATAACGGAATAGGCAAATCGTTTTATGTTGACGACATATTCTTTGCCGAAAGCTCTGCCAAGCAGCCGCAGCTTGCGGAACCGCCCGCGCAGCCGAAGAAGATAACATATTCCGGTATAGAGCTTGCGTCCGACGTTATCGGAACTCCGTATGAACGTTCCATAGAAATGATGCAGACTTTAGGCGTTATGGACGGTTATCCGGACGGCACATTCCGTCCGGAGGCGCCCGTAACCCGCGCGGAGTTTGTTACAATGCTGCTCCGGTTTATGAACGCCGGCAGCATGCAAAGCCCGACCACGGAATTTTCCGACGTTCCGCCGAGCCATTTTGCCAACGGCTATATAGGCTACGCGGTCTCGCGCGGAATATGCGAGGGCTACGGCGACGGCATATTCGGCCCCGACGATACAGTTACATACGCGCAGGCTGTTAAGATGCTTATGAGCGTTATGGGCTACGGCATGGTCGCCGAGCAGAGCGGCGGCTACCCGGACGGCTATCTGGGCGCTGCCGCCAAGGAGCGCGTCGGCGCGGACGGCTTTGCCGGCGACGCCGTGCTCAACCGAGGCGCGGTTACGGAGCTGTTTGTTTCGGCAATCGAAGTACCGCTCTACAAACGCGACGCCAACGACAAAATATACCGTGACACCAACTCCGACATACTTTCCGAATACTTTGACGCCGTGTACGAGCGGGGCTATGTGACCTCTAACAACAAAAGCTCCGTAAGCGGCGGTATTGCTGCCGTTGACTCGGTGACAATCGACGGCGAACAGTATAGAGCCGGAACAACGCGCGCGGGCGAGCTTGTGGGATATTCCGTGCGCTATATCGCAGCGTATCCGGACGCGGGCGACGATCCGATTTTACTGTTTGTGGAGGTAAACGACTCTAAGGTGGATGAAATGGAGATTTCATCGAAGGATATTGTCGATTACGATAACTATACATATGAGTACGACGTGGAGGGTAAGGGAAGGACAAAAACCGTAAGGCTAAATCCGCAATTCACGCTTATCTATAACGGCAAAACGGTGAACAGCGGATTTACGGACTCGCTTATGAAGCCTCTTGTCGGCAGCGTAAAGCTCATTTCGAGCAATTCCTCCGACTATGATACCGTTATCGTGACAAGCTATGACATATGTGTCGCGGACTATATAAACAGAGGGCTCAAAACGGTATACGGCAAGGACAAAAAATCCGTGGAGCTAAACTATGACGACTATGACATAAGCTTCGTGGACACAAGCGGGAAAGAACAGTCGTTTTCATCCATAACCGAAGGCAGCGTTCTGCACATAGCGCGCTCGCTCGACGGCGAGGACGTCAGGGTGATAATAGGCTCGCAAAAGGCAGAAGGCGAGGTTAGAAGGACTTCCGAGGACTACATAACCATAGACGATACCGAATACGAGGTATCCGAATACTTTAACGCGAACTTCGACATTCCGGCTTTGGGCAAGGATGTGACAGCGTATCTTGACATTAACGGTCAGATTGTGTATATGGATCGGAGCGGAGCGTCGGGCATGAGCGCGGGCTATGTTATGCGCGGCTATACCGACGACAGCGGCGAGGACTATTATCTGCGAGTATTTACCGAAAAGGGCGATTTTGTTGACTACAAGCTCGACAGGAACATAAAAATAGACGGAACAACATACGCGGCGCAGGCGGCTTTGGAGCATATGTCCGACATGATTGCGGATAATCCGCAGGACGCCGACGCGGGCATGGCGAAGTTCGCAAAGGCGCGGCGCAGAATTATTCTGTATTCGGCAAATTCCGATAACAGTATTACCCGCATAGACACCGCCTATGACACGTCCGACGGCGACGGCACGCTTCGGGCGGCGCTCGAGCTTACCAAGGACGAAAAATTCAGCTACAAGCAAAGCACGGGCATGTTTTATAACGACAGCAGCAACCATTACTTCTCTCTTTCGACCGACGCGTTGATATTTAGCATACCTGAGGACGAAAGCGACACGTCCGACTATGAGATCAAGTCCGTAAGCAGCTTCGGCTGGTCTGACTACGAGATGTATCCGTTTAAGGCCGATCCGGAAAGCCTGTTGGTGGACTACGGCGTTGAGTTTGCGACAAAGAGCGCCGATATGGGCACCGACGGATATGTTATAACTGCGGTAAGGGACGGTTTAAACTCCGACGGCGAGGAAGTAAAGGTGCTTGAGCTGTACAACGGCGATGAGCGCGAATACGCGCTTTCGGACAGCGAATTGTGGCAATCCGAATGGGGCAAGGGCACGATCGTGCGCGTGGCTGTAAACAGCCGCGGCGAAATCTCGGCTATAGAGGAAGCAAAGACCACGGGCACTATAATATCGAGCTACGACTACGCCGGAAAGGGATATATCTATGAGCGGCGCGACGGCTGGGGATATTTCACCACCTCGAAACCGTCGGCGGGAATGGACGTCGGAAGTATGGCGCTCATACCCATAGATAAGTTTAAAATCATAGTATACAACAAGAGAAGCGACGAGCATTACACGGGCACGGTCGGAGACATTGTCGATTATATGAGCGATCCCGCGCATTGCACGGAGATTTATATTACTATGAATTATGAAAATCCGAAAACCATGATATGTATCGTTGATTATTGATACCTCCTCATTTTTTCCTTACGGGAGTCGGCGTCATACCGGCTCCCGTTTTGCGTAACAGCCGGCTAATACGGATGTTTTGCCATAGTTATAAGTTTATTTTAATAATTTAAAATTTTATGGCAATGTGCTAAAATATATGTAGGTTATGAAAGCAGAAAATAAGCGTTTTCAATAAAAATTTTAATAAAAATCAAATAAAAGGAGGACTATTAATGAAAAAAACTTTAACAAGAGTTGTCGCGGCTGCCGCGAGCCTCTTTGTACTGGGCGGAACGCTTTCCGGCTGCGGCGGCGATAAGACCGACGCCGGTACGCGTAAATACTCGGTGTTTATAGGGGATTCGACGGAGGAACCGTCGGTTGATAACAAAATTCTCGCGCGGATGAAGGATGAGCTGGGCTGTGAGTTCGACTTTGAGTACCTCGCGGGCAATCTGGACGAAAAGCTGGGAGTTATGATTGCCGGAGGCGAGTATCCGGATCTTGTAATGGGCGACACGCGGCTTATCCAGGCGGGAGCGCTTATCCCGCTTGACGAGTATATTAACGAAACGGACTATCCCAATCTGTACAAGCATCTTGAGCCGATAAAGAAGCGCGCGGCATACGACGACGGGCATATCTATATCCTTCCGAACTACGGAAGATATTACGGCGAGAAGCGCGACGGCGGCTATTACGGCCCCGCGTTCTGGATTCAGAAGCGCGTGCTTGTGGACGCGGGCTATCCGGAGATAAAAACGCTTGACGAATATTTCAAGCTTATAGAGGACTATGTGGCGAAGAACCCGACAACGGACGGAATGCCGACAATCGGATATGAGATTTTGACGTCGCCCGGACGCGAATACGTAATGACCTCGCCGGCGGGCTATCTTTCCGGCTCGCCCAACGACGGCGCGGTAATAGTCGATCAAAAGACGTATAAGGCGTCCATTTACGCCGACTCGCCAAACGCGAAGAAGTATATTTCCATGGTTCGCGATATGAACGAGAAGGGGCTTGTCGATCCCGAAACCTTCACGCAGAGTCTTGACCAGTACCTTGCTAAGATTTCATCGGGCAGAGTTGTGGCGCTGTTTGACCAGAGATGGAATTTCCAGACGGCGGAGACGACGCTGCATACCATGGGGCATGACGAGTACCAATACGCTCCCGTGGTTCCGGTGCTCGACGAGGGCACGGAGCCGTGGTACCGTGACGACAGCGTTGTAAACGCGCAGAACGGATTTGGCATATCCACCTCATGCAAGGACCCGGAAGGACTTTTGAAATTCCTCGACAGCATAATGAGCGAGGAATGGCAGAAGTATCTGCAATGGGGCGAAGAAGGCGTGGACTATATGGTTGACGATAACGGTATGTTCTACAGAACGCAGGAGCAGCGCGACGAGCAGGATTCTCCGGAATGGAAGGCCGCGAACAAAATAAACGCGTTCTATGGACTTTTGCCGAAGATAGAAGGCGAGTATTCGGACGGTAACGGTTCGAGCGCGGGCTATCAGCCGGACGAGTATTTCGCAGGTCTTTCCGAATATGACCAGAAATTCTTTACCAGCTACGGCAAGAAGGCGTGGATAGACTTCCTGAACCCGCGCCGTGAAAATCCGCCGTACTATCCGGCATGGCAGATCGATTTGGTGGACGGAAGCGACGCGGCGTTCGCGAACCAGAAACTAACCGACCTTGCCGTTACATATGTGCCGCAGATGATTATGTCCGCGACGGACAAAGACTTCGAGTCGCTGTGGAAAAAGTACACCGATGAAATAAAGAATACCAACGTTAAAGCGTATCTTGACAGAATAAACGAGCAAATCGAGTGGCGAATTGAAAATTGGGATTGATCCCGATTTTCATCCCGCCGGAAAGGATGTGACGCTTTGAAAACAAGGGTAAAGAAAACGACGGACGCGGCGCGGACAAAACGCGGTCTCCTAAAACGCATGAGCCTGCAAAAGCAGCTCATTATCATGTCGATGCCGTTTGTAATACATAGGATAATATTCAGCTATATCCCGCTTAAGGGTTGGCTTATGGCGTTTCAGAACTACAAGCCCGCCTACGGCTGGCTTGACCAGGAATGGGTGGGACTGAAATGGTTTAAACAGTTGTTTTCGGACGCGGTATTCATAACGGATATACGAAACACGCTCGCAATGAGCTTTATAAATCTGACACTGGGCTTTGTGACGGCCATTATCCTCGCGCTGTTATTAAACGAGATACGGAACATATACGCGAAACGGTTTATACAGACCGTTTCGTATATGCCGCATTTCCTGTCATGGGTCATAGTGGCGGGGCTTGTGCAGAACATGCTCTCCACCGACAGCGGCATAGTAAACGATATTCTTATGAAATGCGGCATAGCCGACAGACCGATACCGTTCCTTTCGGACACGAAATATTTCTGGGGTATAGTCGGAGCGTCGAACGTATGGAAGGAAGTCGGCTGGAACACGATTATTTATCTTGCTGCCATAAGCAGTATCGACCCGTCCTTGTATGAGGCGGCGTCAATGGACGGAGCGGGACGGTACAATAAAATGCTGCACATAACGCTGCCGGGCATAAAAACAACGTTTATGATGCTGCTGATTATGAATATAGGCCATCTGCTCGAAGCGGGCTTTGAAATACAATACCTTCTCGGCAACGGGCTTGTTTCGGAGGTATCCGAAACAATAGATATATATGTTTTGAAATACGGAATTCAACTGGGCAACTATTCACTGGGTACCGTCGCGGGTATATTCAAGAGTATAGTAAGCATAACGCTTGTATTTATCGCGAACCGGTTTGCCGGTAACGAGAATAAGCTTATATGAGGAGGTGCGCGGCATTGAAAAAGAGAAAAAAGCCGACAGACATTGAAAATATCATATTCACAACGGTCAATACGATATTTATGATTTGTCTTTTGGTCGTAACGCTCTATCCCATATTAAACACTCTTGCCGTGTCCTTTAACGACGGTATAGACACCGTGCGCGGCGGAATATATCTCAAACCGCGCGTGTTCACATGGGCAAACTACAAGAGCATATTTTCAAAGGGAAATATGTTGACGGCGTTTTTCATATCGGCGTCAAGAACCGTTATCGCGGCGGTGCTGAACGTGGTATTTACTGCCATGGTCGCGTATACGCTAACGCGCAAGGACTATATTTTCAGAAAGTTTATAACTATCGTATATGTGCTGACGATGTATTTTAACGCGGGTATGATTCCGACATATATGCTTATTAAGGATTTGCATCTGTTAAATACCTTTACGGTATATATTTTGCCCGGACTTGTAAGCGCGTTTGACCTTATTGTTATACGCACGTTCATGCGAACCATACCGGAGAGCCTCGTGGAGTCGGCGCAGATAGACGGCGCGGGCGACGTCAGAATATTCTGGTCGATCATGTTCCCGCTTTCCGCTCCGGTTCTCGCCACGATCGCGCTGTTCTGCGCGGTCGGCGCGTGGAACTCGTGGTTTGACACATTTCTGTATAACGGCTCGTCGAAGAATCTGACGACGCTGCAATACGAGATGATGAAGCTGCTTTCGGCGACCATGAACCAGTCCGGCACAAACGCCGCGTCCATGGCGGCGCGCGGCGAGAACGCGACGGGACTGCAAACTCCGGTATCCACCAGAGCGGCGATAACCATAGTCGCGTCGGTACCGATACTGTGCGTATACCCGTTTTTGCAGAAGTATTTTGTGCAGGGCATGACCATAGGCGGGGTAAAAGAATAACTGTGCACTTTAATCCCCGCGCGCCCGCTTGGCGCGCAGGGTTTAAAATGAAAAACATTTTTTAAGGGAAAGGAGAAAGCCTATGAAAACAAAAAAATGGCTGACGTCGCTGCTGTGCGTGATAGGAATGAGCGCAACCGTAATTCCTCCGGCAGTGACCGCGGCGGATAGCCAAACATTGCTTTTCGGCAACGAGATATTTGCCGCGGGCAATTTCACAATCTACGACGAGGCCGAGGCGCCCGGAACGATTTCCGAGGTTTGGGATAATTTCGGTATCGAAGCCACAATGAATAACGACTGGAACGATAATAACGGAGTTAAAACCGATATTACCAAATATGTGGCAGGCAACTCCGGCAAGACGTTCACACTGTCGGTACAGGCGCAGAACTGGGCATGGAACGGTGATAGCGGCGTTAACAAGGTCAGGGCGTTCTTTAAGGTTGTGTCGCAGAGCGGCAGCGAAAACGAGGT
>CANRAG010000039.1 GCA_947628515.1 uncultured Clostridia bacterium
TATTCCGATTTTCTTATATTCTCTTTTATAAGAATATTTTTAAACGGCCGCGTATCGCCCGCCTCCAACTCGTATAACGTTGATAAGTCGGAGAGAGAATAGCCGTCGATCCCCTCGGCATATATCCTATACTTCCCGGGCATAAGAGATATTTTGAGCCTTCCGCCGTCTATATCCGCTCTGTATTTGTTATCACCGGACACAAAGTACAGCTTTATATTATCCATATCCAATCCGCCCGTGCTCCGGTATATCTCATGTATCACCACATCGCCCTCTACAATGCGCGGGGCTATGTCGCAAATCTCTATATCCGCGCATAAATCGTTCATATCAAGCCGTATATATCTTGTATCGAGCGTCACGCACACCCCGTCCGCGTTCCGCACTGATACCTCATAGCGCCTGCTGCGGCGCAGTCTTACGGCATACTCGCCGCCAAACGGCGCTTTGTATTCGCCGCCGTCTTTCATATCCCGAAATACGATTTCCGCTCCTGACATATCCGCGCCGCCGTTATATTTTATTCTTCCCGATACGCGGTGATATACAATTTCTGCCGGATCATAGTAATCCACTATTATCGCGAACACATCCTTATCCGACGCGCCGCCTCTGATTATAACGTCGCCCCGAAACGGCTCCTCGATATTTGCCGCCAAAGACGGCGCGAACCCGTCCCTTGGCTCGTCCGTGCCGCCCGCAAGCAGCGTGTCGCCCTGATATATGAAAAGCGGGCGTCCGGGCTTTGCGCCGTACACAACCGTTACTATACACGCTCCCTCCGGCGTAAACCGCATACAGCGCCTGTTCGGATTTCCGGAGCCTGACCGCCACGATCGTGAAAATACGAACTGCCCGCCGTCGGTGTGTATGTATTTCGCACCAAACGCGCGCTCTGACCACTCCCCGTATCCGTAAAGCCCGCGCGGCGCGTCAAATCTTTCCCCGTCGGCGGCGGATACCGCCGCGCGGGTGATTTCCGCGTCGTCGGCTGTCCATACTACGCGTTTTTCCGCAGCTGATAAATCATGCATATGAATACCTCACCTCATAACAAAAGTGGAGCCTGCAAACAGGCTCCGTAATAAATTTTAGTTACTATTGGGGATTACTGCGCTTAGGTTATATAGTTTATTTAAAAACTGTCAAAATCGGACGCGCAGTATTCCCTGAATTAGTCGAATAAATCAACAGTAACAATTATTCCACAGTAAAATCAGCAAAATCGGCGTACGCGCCGCTGTCGCCCGTAACATAAATCGCATGTTTCGCGCCCACCCATTTGCCTTGCTCGCCGTCAAACTCGCCCATACACTTGAAATGCTCGCCGTCCGTGCTGTAGCAGCACCTCACAAGCGCGGTATAGCCGTTCACCTTGGATATTACCTCGGTTCTCAAATACGCGGTAGTCGTGGAAATAATCTTGTCCGTCACGACAACCTCCGGCGGGATAAGCTCCGGCGCTTCGCTGTCGCCCTTTACAAACCTGATTATGCCGTCATCGCTAAGCGATATGTATCCGTAACGCAGCCCTATCACTCCGAGCGCGGCTCTGTTCCTGCCCGTGCCGCGCGGAAGCGTTACCTTTACGGTAGTCACCATTGACGGGGCCTGCCAAAGCTGCGTGAGCACGTTCGGCGTATTCCACATGGTATCGCGGCCTGTAGCATACAGTCTCAGATGTCCCGGATTGGCGCTAAGCGAATACCATTCCTCGCGCGGGTTTGCCTGCCATGACCACTGCAAGCCCAGCCTATCGCCCGAAAAATCGTCCGAGGTCGGAATTACCGACACGGGGTATTCCTTGCCCACGTTCGGCTTCCTGTGCGTCAGTACGGGCTGCCCGCACCTGCCGCTGTCTATGTTCTCGCCCATTATCGGCCAGTCGTCGATCCACTGTACGGGCTGCAAATGAATTATACGCCCCGCGACCTCAATGTCCTGGAAGTGTACAAACCAGTTTTCGCCGTTTTCCAGCTCGACCCAGCCGCCCTGGTGCGGTCCGTTCACCTCTGTGTTGCCCTGTCTGAGAACTATTCTATCCTCATACGGGCCGTCGATCCTTCTCGAACGCAGAGCGACCTCCCAGCCTGTCGGGACGCCGCCCGCCGGAGCCATTATGTAGTACCAGCCGTTACGCTTGTATATCTTCGGTCCCTCCAAGGTCGGATGGCTGACTGTTCCGTCGAATATAATCTTATCCTCCGATATTACCTCCGTTCCGTCCGGCGTCATTTCCAACAGACCGAGCTTCGACTTTATTCCGCAGCGGCTTCTCGCATAGCCGTGAACAATATACGCCCTGCCGTCGTCGTCCCACAACGGACATGTATCTATAATACCCCTGTGCTCCTTAACGCATCTTATCGGCTCCCACCTGCCGTATATGTCGTCGGTACAGGTCATCATTATTCCCAAATCAGGATCGCCATAGTAAATGTAGAACTTGCCCGCATGGTATCTTATTGCCGGCGCCCAAACGCCGCAGCCGTGCTTCGGCTCGTCATATATATCCTGTAACCTATCCACGGCGTGGTTTATAAGCTCCCAGTTCACCAAATCCTTTGAATGGAGGATGGGAAGTCCCGGAAGATTTACAAAGCTTGACGCCGTCATATAAAAATCGCTGCCTACACGTACTATGTCAGGGTCCGAATAGTCGGCGTAAATAATCGGGTTTCTGTAATGCCCGTTGCCTAAATCCGCTACCCATTTGCCATCTAAATTCATAATAAAAATATAATCCTTCCTACATCTTTTTTCACATAACCACAGCGGCGGATTTAACCCGCCGCTGTATAAAAATTTCATAAAGTGACCTTCACGTACGAGCCTTCCTTTACTCTTATCGGCTCGCTCGTGCCCTCGGCATGAACTCCGGATACGCGTATATCCTCCGCGTCGCCGAACTCAACCGCCGGTCCGCTCTGCACCTTTACGCTGATATTGCTAAAGGTGGAATTTTTGATATTGGTGCAAAATACACCCTCGCCCCTCGTAAACGGCGCATGGAACGCCATGATCGGCTTATCCTTTAAATCGCCCTCGGTCTTTACCGTCTCAACGGAGAAGTTTGAAAGCGTAACGCCCTCAACGGGCCGCTCCGGAATACCGTATATATACGCCGCTGACGCCGTTACGCCCGTAGCGCGTATATTGGAGATGTTAATATTTCTTATCACCGGCGTGTTGTCCTCAATCGGAAGCTTTTTCAGACTGAAAAGCGACTCGTCGTCCGGGCTCGCGCCGCCGCACTGATAGTACCCGTTTATTACAAACGGCGAAAGAACGTTTTCCATAAGGATATTGCTTATTATTACATCCTCAACCGCGCCGCCGCGCTTACGTCTTGTCTTTATCCTTATGCCGCGGTCGGTGCCGTTAAAAACGCAGTTGGAAATTGTCACATTCTTAACTCCGCCCGACATCTCCGAGCCTATGACCACGCCGCCGTGACCGTTTATCATCGTGCAGTTTGTTATGACGATATTCTCGCACGGGCGCTGCTTTTGAAGCTCATCGTCCTCTGTGCCGGATTTAAGCGTAAGACAGTCGTCGCCAACGTCGACCGTGCAGTTTGAGATGTGCACATTCGAGCAGCTTTCCGGATTTATACCGTCCGTATTGGGTGAGTTCCACGGATTTTTTATCGTGATACCGTCAATGGTAATATTTGTGCAGCATATCGGATGCACCGTCCACATAGCCGAATTTATAATACTGATACCCTGAATTAACAAATTATCGCATAAAATCGTCTGAATAGCCCGCGGTCTGTGTACATTCTCCGGAGTATGCCACCAGTTCTGCCCCTGTCCGTTAAGCGTTCCCCGTCCAATGATTGACACATTCTTTCTTTTAAATGCCTTAATAAGACCGGAATGTCCTTCACGATTATAGCCCGGAAGCAGCTCCTTGGTAATCATCGGATAATCGTCCGGGTTCGGACTTCCGAGGATTTCGCAGCCGGCGTCAAGATAAAGCGTCATATTATCCTTTAGCTCTATCGTGCCGGTAAGATACCGGCCGGCGGGGAAATATACCGTTCCCCCGCCCTGCGCTTCCGCGATATCTATAACCTTTTTTATCACCTCTGTATTATTGGTGACTCCGTCGCCTACAACTCCATAATCCTTAACATTAATCATCACGTATACCTCATTTAATCATTCTATAAATCATTGCGGCAGTCTCGGCTCTGGTCGAATAGCTTTGCGGATTGAAGTTTTCGTTCTCGTCGCCGTTTATATAACCCAAATCCGCCATTCTCGCCACCGCTGCCAATGCATAGTCGGCAATACCGTCCTTATCGCCAAAGCTCATAGCCGCAATCGCGTCATTTATGAGCTGCTCTTTTATCGCGTCCTCGTCAGGCTCCGGCGTCGTATCGGTATCGCCCGTCTCGGCATCCGTGCCGTCGCCGGCTGTGTCCGCTGTATCCGCGTCGGCCGTGTCCGCAGCGGTATTAGCGCCATCCCCTGCCGTGTCCGCAGCGGTATCGTCTACTATACCGTTTTCATCAAACTGAGGCGCGAAATCGTCCGTAAGCTCATCCTCATTCGGAATGTCGATATTACTCTGTATGAGGTCATACATTCTCATGCACATTACCGCCATATCCTGACGTGAAATCGGCTCATCAACGCCAAACTCCGTGTCGGATATGCCGTTTACGATACCCATTCTCACAGCCGTTTCCACATAGTGCTCGTACCACTCGCCCTCTTTGACGTCTTTAAAGCTCGTGGTTTCGTGCTTGTAAATGGGCATATTATAGGCTGTAAGAAGGATTTTAACAAATTGCTCCCTCGTTACGTTGTCGTTTACGCCGTAAAGCCCGTTGCCGTATCCGTTTACTATATCCTTGCCGTAAAGGTACATAACAGCGTCTCTCGCCCATTCCGTAAGAACAAGGTCTGTGAACGGCTCAACGCCTTCGGGGCGCTTTGTGGCCTCCGGCTCCGCCGTCGCGATTGACGGCGCGGTGTTTGTCGATGTGGCAATGCTGCCGCCCGACGCGCCCGGTGACTTGCTCGTGGCGGAACCGCCGCCACCGCCACCGCCGCCTCCGCCGCCGCCACCGCCTGCCGGTGGTGTTGTCGGCTTAACCGTCGGTGTGGGCCCAACCGAGGTGTCAGGCTTTATTATTACCTTAATTTCCTTGTCGAGCTCGTCATCACCAACGGTGATGGTCGCTCTTAAGGTCACTGTTGTTTCTTTATCGACCATGGCGGGAGTTGCGATATTTACATAAACATCCTTCCTGCCGGTCTTTTTGATTGCGTCTATCTGCTCCTGCGTATAGCCGTAGTCTATAAGCTTATCGACAGCGAGAGTCTGCGACTTAACGGTCAGATTATTCTTATCGAGCGACGCCCACGAGAACAGGTTTCCCGAAAGTCCCGCCGTGCCCTGATACTGGAGCAAAAACGGCTTACCGGCTGTCGCTATATACGCGTCCGCCGCCTCGTCATACGGAAGCGAGTCTATGCCGACCGCATCCCAGTACGTTTTCGCGTAATCCTCCGTCAGGTTCTCAACATAGATATTATCCATAAGGTATACCGCAACGGTATCCTTACGCGACGCCTGGTCATTTCTCGGATAGCTTCTGTTGAGCACAAATTCGATATTGGATACGCAATCCTCCGCGTTACGGAAGTTAAGGCTTGAACCTATGAGCATACCGTCATAGTATACATCCCACTTCTTCGAGTCGGTGTTCGCTACCATGATAAGCTTAACCCACTTGCCAACCGGATGGCGGTAGCTGCCCGATCCGCCGAGATAGTCGATACCTGTTTCGCTGTTGAAGCTTCTGAAATATCCCGCGCCGTTGTATTCGTACGACTCACCGAAAAGACTTCCCGCCAGTTTCTTCGTACTGTCGGCGCCAAGCATAAACCGGCACATCTGCGCGGGCGACGAGTTCGCAAGACCGATGTTAAACTGGTTGAAGCCGTCCGCCACGTAAATGTCCATTGACATCATCACTATGCCTTCCGGCGCGCTGCCGGTCGCCGGGTCCGTAAGCGAAATCCACATCGGAATTGTCGATGAACCGCCGTACGGATAGTATTCGCTGTAATAGAATACAAAGTTTTCTTCATTCGGGTTTGAATCCTTCGGATTGCCGTATTCCGTATCCTTTGTTGACATGAGCCGCTTATCAAACGAAGCGGTCGTGTCGGTGTCATTGTGATTGAACGCGTCAAACGCTCTTGACTCCTTCAACGTGTCAACGCTTATGCCCCTGAACGGCTTACTTCTGAAACCTGTATCTTCAATAACTCTTGTTCCCAGGTCAACCTTTTTCGGCGTTACCGGGGTCACGTTATCCTGAATAGCTTTATATGTGCCCTCCGCGCTCATGCCGACGTCCTGCTGGAAATCGTTATAGTATACATTCGGGTTCCACTGTCTTACCGACACCTTGAAATCCTTTGTAATTTTTGAGCTGCCCTTTTCGATATTCGCGGTAAGCGTTACGGGAACGCCGCCGTCTACCATGTTCGGGTCGCCCTCCTTAGGTCTTGTAACGACGCCCGTCCAGTTTCTCTTTATTGACGAAATCATCTGAATGTCGATATAATTGCTGTCGCTGCTGGTCCATGTAATTTTGGAGCCGCTGTTTCCCGTTTTGGGAAGGTCGATATCATAGTATATCGCGGTCTGGCTTATCGCGTTAATCTTAAGCGCGTCCGCGTCCGCCTTTACCGCATCCTCTGCCGGCGGCTCCGGCGTCGGAACGGGCGTCGGCTCCGCCTTACCCGCCTTGAAGTTTACGCCGTAAATATTAATGCCGCCCGATGATGAATATATGTATATACTGCTCGTCGTATTCGTTACCGTTGCGGTAAGCGTCGCCGTAGCGCCCGCGTCCGCGCTCTGTTCGCCTATCTGACCGCCGTCCTGTGTCGCCACAAGCGTTCTTGCCGCGCCCGACGATGAAGCGTGGGCGAAATCAACCGTTAGAGTTCCCTCCGTGCCCGGCATAATCTCAAGCACTCTCGAAACCGCCTTGTTGTCCGCGTCAAGTACCGCTGTGCCGGCCGTCTTCATTCTTGTCGTATACTTTATGCTGCCTATTGTCTTGCCGCTGCTGTCCACTTCCATCGAAGCCGATGATGTGGCATACACCCTCATATATCCGCCAGCAATAAGCGTAGTTGTCGTATACTTACCCACAGCGGAATCGAATGTGATAAGCTTATCCGCCGTTATCGGCAGAAGCTCGCCGCCCACCGGAGGCTGCGTCTCCGCGCCCGGCGTGGCAGTGGGATTCTGCGTGACGCTCTCGCCCGGGACATACTTTATGCCGTACACGTTTGTTCCGCCGATAGTTGAGTAGATATATACGCTCTTATCGGCATCCACGTTCACCGTGTAGCTCGTATTGGTATTCGCGTCAACCTGCTGCTCGCCTATCACCTGTCCGCCCTGCGATATTGTAAGCGCTCTCGCGGCGCCCGATGAGGACGCATGGGCAAAGTATACCGTAACCGTTCCCTTTTGTCCCGGAAGAATTTCAAGCACTCTCGCAGTCGGCGCGTTTTCCGCGTCGAACTTACCTATGCCGCCGAACTTAAGCCTTGTCGTGAACTTTTCGCCGTCAATAGTCTTACCGCTGTTGTCCACTGCCACATTCGCATCCTTGCCGGCGCCGGCATAAACCTTTAACTTGCCGCTAATCACGGTATTTTGTTCAAATGTGCTGCCGCTTACGCCGTCAAATGTTATAAATGTTTCGGATGTGAGCTTTGCTATTCCGTCGCCGCCCGTGCTCTGCGTCGGACCTTCCGTCGGCTTAGAAGTCGGACCTTCCGTCGGCTTAGAAGTCGGTCCGTCCGTCGGTTTAGAAGTCGGTCCATCCGTCGGGCTCTCGCCTGACGGCGTGAACGTAATTTCAGTAATATTTACGCCCGATTTGTTCGAGTATATAAAAACGCTCGTATTTGCCACTACATCGAGTGAAACCGTCTGCGGAGCGTCAAGCTGCGCCGAAGTCGCAACATTTGAACCCTGCGATATAGAATAGCTTCTTGCTGTATCCGAATCGCTGGCGCTTTGCGCTGTTACCGTTACGGTTCCCGCGACGCCCGGAAGAATTTCGATGTTTCTTGACGTCGGTGAGCCGGAGCCGCCAAGCTTTATTCTTGACGCCTCAAAGGAGATTCCTTTATTCGCCGCGCTGTTTACTCTAATCTCGTTATTCATAACAAGAGTTGTGGTTTCATAATTGCCCGGCTCGAAGGACGTATATGACCTCGCCTCTGTGAGAGCCTTAAGCGAGTCGCCGCCGACGTCCTCCGTGGGAGAACCGGTCGCCGCGTCCGTGGGAGACTCGGTCGTCTCATCCGTGGGAGACTCGGTCGTCTCGTCCCCTCCGGGATCTGTACCGCCCTCGGATGTTGTGGTAAGAGTTACCTTACCAATAAAGATCTTATATACCGTCGTATCAAAGGTATATGTCGTATTGCCTTTAAGCTCAATGCTGTATTCCTTTAGTACGTTCTTTGTGTAATCGTCTTTATGAAATACTTCGGCGCCCGTTTCGTCCTTTATAATAATCGCTTTTCCGGTTGAGCCGGCTGTAAGCTCCGCCGTCAGCACCGCCGTATCACATTCCGGAATGGCAAGCTTCAAAGCGTCGGGGCCCTCCATCTCTGTTTTTGCAGCCTGAACGCTTTTGCCGTCAGCCGTTGTAACCTTGCCCTCCTGGCGCGAAAGGTTCGCGGTTGGGAGCGACATGATTGCCGTCGTCTCGCCTTGGTCGGAAATCACATCGCTGCCGCCCGCAATAGTCGCCGTAAAGTAGCTCGGATCGGTAAAATCCCATGTATAAGTTGTAGTCGCCGCGTCGGCGGAAAGTATCAGGCCGGTAAAGCTTGATACCGCAAGTGCCGCCGCGGTTATAAACGATAATAATTTTTTAGTTCTCATCCTGAGCCACCGCCTTAATTATCGTATACCATTACTTCGTTAATTTCACCCATCTTCTTTGAACGCACGAAGCAAACAGTATCTTTCTGAACATCCTCGATGTCGCCGAGCTCAAGCTCGTTCTTCTTTACATTATATACATAAATATACGCGTTGTCCACAAGATTGAACGGACGGTAGTAGTCCATAATTGATACCGGACTGCTGCTGGACGTATATTTGTTTCTGTCGTCTTGGTTAAGACCGAGGAAGAGCATGTAATCGGAATACCTCTGCTGAACGTCGCCGTAGCCGATATAGAGGTTATCCGAGAAGTCGGCCTTTGTTACCGCGCCGGTCGCGCTCCAATCCTCGAAGTACTTAGCGGAGTTGTTTTCAATATATCTGCCCTTCTTATCGAACGCCGTCTTTCTGTTATTGAACACAAGTCTGTACGCCGATACCTTACCGTCATTGCCTATAAGATACTGGATTGCGTCGCCTACGTGCAAATCTCTGTAGCCCGTATCGAAGTCCTCGTTGCCTGAGTAGTTCATCCAACCGTCCTCATAGGTTACCGACTCGGTATCATCGTCCATGTCAATCTCTATTTCTTCGCCCTTTATAAAGCCTCTTACTCGTCTTACCTCCTCGCCGTCGTCAGCGACCGCGTCATTAATCTTGGAGATAAAGAACAGGTTATTTGACATTGAAACGCTGGTCGCGACATTCTCCACGATTACAAGCGCGCCCGCGCGTCCCTGACGGTCTATGTCATAGCAGGTTACGTCCGAATATGTCCTGTTTTCAAGGTCTGACGGCTTTAAGAGTCTGTACTCGTTCTCGTCGCCGTCGTCAAATCTCGGCATTGCGAAGATTACTGTATCTTCCGTGACAAAGGTCATGCCCATTATTCCGTCCACATATCTTACCGAGCTCTTGTTCCAGTCCTTAACAAACTCCGTATCGTTCACATAAAGCTTTAGATTGCCCTCTTCATCGGTTGAAACGTACTTGGAGCTTGCGTCGTACGGACGGTTTATCGTTGCAATCTCGCCCTTGCTGTTAAGCGAATATGTGATAAGCTCGCCGATCTTAACCTGCTGTTCAACCTCGCGGAAGTTCCGCTTCTGCTTGTTGATGCTAACGTTTGAAGCGCAGTCGTACTTTACTACCTCGCCCGCTGTCGTATAGAGCTTTAACGTCGCTATTTCCGGACCGGGATCGGTGTAGGCGTTTAAGACATACGCGTAGTCTCTTAAGCTGCCGCCCTCGCCGAGCGCTATTATGCCCAGGAACTTGCCGTCGGTTGTCATGGCAAACGTGCCGCTGTCGCCCGACTGGTACTTCTTGTCAACATACTTTGAGATGTCGTATGTCTCGCCGTCGATTTTTACCTCGTCGTCCGAAATGGTTCCTATCGTACCCGTTACAACATTTCTTGATATATAGAAAACCTTGCCGTCACGGTTTTCCTTCATTGTGATTGCGTCGTTTACTTCTATATCGTCAAATGTGACCTCGGTATCGCCCATGTATACTTCCAAATCAATATCGTCCGGGTCAGCCTCTATCATGTCGCCCGTGAGGTCGCCGCACTTACCGTTCTTGAGATATAGACGGTGATTTTTCTTGTCTACTCTTTCAACAAGCAGGTGCTTATATGAATTGATTATAACGACATTCGCGGTGCCGGAGCCGTCATTCGCTATAAGCGTAACGTCGCCCGCGTATATCTTGTCAAGGACATTGCCTATATCCGTAAGGCTGCCTGACGTCATATATCTGTCATTATAAATCACCGTTGCATTTGAAGCGACTCTCACCGTTCTCGACGTCGTGCCGCCGTCAACATAATACTTTATACCGTTGCTTGTTATCTCGTCAAAATCGTCGATATCAAACTTCGTAACGGTGTTCTGGTTTGACATTTCCGTAAACGCGACGAGCTTTTCGCCCTCGCCTCTTACATTTGTGTAGTATGCCTTAACCTTCATACCGACAAAATTCTTGATTGACGGCGTTATGCAGTCATATACCGTGTTTCCGATTGATACCTGGGTATCGCTCAGGCCCTGGTTTATAAGGCTCATGTCGCCATAGCCCGTTACAATGCCCGTTACCTCATACGCGTTATATACCTTTTCGAGCACCGTTTCGCTGCTCTTTGTATAGTCACGGTTGTTAAGCTCCATGGGATATACGAAAAGCGCGTTGTAAAGAATTACCGCAACGTCCTTCTTCGTAAGAGCGTTTGCGTCCGCAACGTTAAGTCCGCTGTTTAAGTCGTTTTCCGCCGCCACCTTTATATAGCCGTTGGGGAAGCCGCCGTTGTTATCCGCAGCCACCTTATAGCCGAGGGTCACAAGCAAAATCTTAACCGCCGCGTTGTATGTAATAGGCTCGTTGGGGTTGAACTCGTCAACGGCGTCTATCGCGCCCGTGCCCACCAAAAGCTCGATTGCCGCGCCCTGCTCTGTCGAGATGTCCACGTCCTCGAACGTGCTCTGTCCGCCGCTCGGTGAAACGTTGTAATCCATGAGCTTTGCCACATACAGAGCAAATTCGCCCCTTGTTACAATCTCTGTGCTGCCGAAGGTGCTGCTGTCCTGCGGAGTCATAATGCCGAGACCTGTAATCAGGTCTGCGGCAGTATTCTGTTTTGAGTTTTCAATGTCAGTATATGCCAAAGCCGAAAAGCTGCTCAGCATCATTGTGACCGCAAGTATAATTGCATAAATTTTCTTAATCATCTTTTTTTATTCCTCCCTGTCCCACTGCGGCAAAAGCACACCGTATAGCACCTTGGCCGCCGCGGCTCTGTTCGCGGTACCTGTCGGATCGAATTTGTCGTCGCCGACGCCGTCTATAATACCCGCCTCGTAAAGAGCGGTTATAGCGTCCTTTGCGTATCCGGCTATGTCGCCGTCGTCGGCAAAGGCCTTATACTCGTTTACCTTGTCAAGGTTAATGTCAAGCTTATTAAGAAGCCGCATTATCATCACAGCCATATCCTGACGTGAAATGTTCTCCGAAGCTCCGAATTCGGTATCCGTCACGCCGTTTACAACGCCCAGCTTATACGCCGACGCCACCGCCGTATAGTACCAATCCTCCGGCTTGGCGTCCGCGAAGCTGCACTCGGCGTCATTGTCCATAAGGTCGAACCCGCGCATAAGAATCGTTACGAACTCGGCTCTTGTGATATTTCTTCCCGGCGCAAACTCCGTATCGGACACGCCGTTTACTATATTGCGCGCCGCAAGTTCCGATACCGATCTTGACGCCCATTCGTACCCGTTCATATCATAGAACAGAACGGGAACATTGTCCGCCGGTTTTTCCGTAGGCGCGGCAGTTGCCGTTGGATCCGCCGTAGCCGTTGGATCCGCCGTAGCCGTGGGATCCGCTGTGGCGGAAGGATCCGGTGTGGCTGTCGGCTTTACGGCGCCGCCGCCACCTCCGCCGCCTCCGCCGCCGCCCGCTGACGGACGGTGGCCTGACGTGCCTTCCTCGACCGTTGTATCCGGAGCCTGTGTCGCGTTCGGATCCGTTACCGGCTCATCCCAGCCGGTGTACGCGTACATGTACGCTATATATACGTCCTCCGTACCCGCAAGACGCGAGCTTATCTGCCATCTTGCGATTGTGTTGGAGGTAGCCGATTCCTGATATTCAAGCCCCGCTCTTACAAGCTTATCATTGATGTAGACGTCAACCGTGCCGTTGTCGCCGTCCATCAGGAGCTTAATATCATACCATGTGTTGGCAGTGTATCTCGAAATCGCATTACCGTCGTAATTTATATCGTTCTTTGCAAAGGTGAGCGACGCGATTGTGCCGAATACGGCAGCTTCGGACGCCGAGCCGGTATCAACGGAGCCTTCGCCATCGTCGCCGCTCTCGGTATCGGAATCGGCGCTGTCCTGCTGAATATAAAATCTCAGCTCCGGATTCTGGTTCATCGGGTCAAGCACCTCGTCCTTAACCATGAGCTTGCAGCGTATAGTTGACTTGCCGCTCAGAGGTGTGTCGAACTTCTTCGCGTATGTGAAGCCATGGTCGTGGCTCTCGTCGCGGAGCATGAGAATGGGGTTCTCGTATCCGTCCGCATATGACGGAATAGGAATTCCGCCCAGTGTATAGATGTACCAGTCCTTGACGTCGCCGAAGATGGTCGTGAACTTTGTCGTCTCGTTCTCGCCTATCTCGTTTTCAAGGAACTCCTTCTCGTAATCGACATTTACGGCATATCTTGTAGGCTCTATCGCAAGCGACTTGAGAGGAACATCGTACTCCGTTACGTTCTCAACAACGCCGCCGTTCTTCACGTCAATCTTCTTAACCTCATATACCTTGTTGCCGTCCTTGTCCTTTCTGCCCGTGTCGCTTATTTGCTTTTGGTTGTATACGGCGCTGTCGCTCTCTGTTCCGTCCGCGCTCACGGCACGAACGTCCACGTAGTATTTAACGCCGTTTTCAAGTCCCGTTATAACATAGCTTGTTTCGCTGCCGCCAACCGTTATCTCCTGCGCCGCCGACATATCGGCGTTTTTGCTGTATCTTATAACGAAATGGTCGGTCTTTGTGTCATAGCTGTTATTCTTTAAATATGTGAGATTATATGTCTTGCTGTTCGCGCTGTATTGCTTCTGCTCATACGCCTTGTTTTCGGAGGCAGGCTCAAATTCGAGCGTGATCTGCCTGTCGAACGGAATGTATCTCGAAACTCGCGGCGTGCCCGGCTTACCCGTTGAAGCGGGCTTTGTTGTAAATGAATACACATCGTCTGACATATACTCCATACCCAGGTCGTTATAGGTCTTTATCTTATATGTATATCTCGTGTCCGGCTTCAGATTTTTGAATACATATGAGAAGTATGTGTCAAAATCCGTTACCGTGCGGTACTGGCTCTGGATTGGTTCGAGCTCCTTATCGTACTCATACTTTATGTCGTTCACGTCATAGTTATAGTACTTGTTAAGCGAAATTTCCTCGGCAGTGTCGTCGTTGAAATCGCCTTCGCATACATAAAGCTTGGCCTTCGCGCGCTTAACTGTGTTAAACAGAATTTCATGACTGTTATGCGTATTGAACTTGGACGAGCCGTCGCGCACGTTTTCCGCGATTGCCGGATCGTCGTTTATATCCTCCGTCGGCTCCTGGTCGCCCGCGCAGCAATCATTGATGTAATATTCAAGGTTGGTATAGCCCCTGCCCTCGAAATCCTCGCGGCTTATGTCCTTGCCGTCGGTGCTGCCCCAGCCCATGAGCTTTACGTAGAAGTCCGGAATACCGTCCTTGTTTGAGTCCCATTTACCGTCACGGTAAACCGTCGGGAGCTGCGGCCAGTCATATTCGTTCCATTCCGTGTCTATAACGTCCGAGCCGTAATTACCGTCGTCAACCGTGCCCGATTCATGGTCATAGTTGCCGGCGCCGTCGCCCCAGTCGCACCACTTAAGATATACCGAACCGCCGTTCCATGCCATACCGGCATTCACGCCCTTGTCGTCGGTCTTTCCGTCCGTTGCGGATGCGTAGTTTGACGGTTTCTTAAGTTTATTGTTATCAATGTCATAAATATCGAACGCGTCGTACACGTCGTCGGTATCCTTGTAGTCTCTCAGCTTTAGGAGATACTTCTGATTTGTGAACGGGTCGATCGCGTAAAGCGAATCGAGGTGAGTTGTAACATCGCCCATCGTCACATACTTCTTGACCTCCTCCACGGTATAGTCCGAAGCGTCCGTTACCGTGGCGCCGTCCACATCATAAACCTCCATGCCGTTTTTGTCCGCGTACTTTGTCTCGGTGTGAACCTTAAGGCCGTATGCGGTATCCTTATCGTATCCCTCCGGAAGCTCTATGCCGTAGCACTTTGCGCCCTTCATGAAATCGGATAAAATCATTAATCTCGTGCGCCCCTCGGCAAGATAGCGTCTTGTCAGGATGTCGCCGCCTATTCTGCTTCTCGAGCCGGCGTTTGTAAGAACATACTTTGCCGTCTCCTGCGGAGTGTATGTCTTAACGGCCGCCGCAACAAACGGATATGGCATGAGAGTGTTGCCCTGCTTTGAAACGAGCGATGTGTTGTATTCCGAAAGGCTTATATCGCCCGGGAAAATCATGTCCTGATACGGCGACGCGATATTTGAATACCCCGACGCCGAGAATGACGCCATCTCGTCTCCGACAACCTTTTCCTCGTCCGAGCCGGACTTGAGCTGTCCCGTCCAAAGACCGCCCTCCAGATTCGGCGAGGAGTCCGAAACGGCTCTCGCGCCCGTTGTGTTGTCATAGTTATTTATCGTATATGTGAACAGACCGCCCGAATAGGTTCTGCCCTGGAAATACTTATATGAGCCGGCGCTGGTCACATTCGAGGATGAGCCGCCCGGATTTGGATTTCCTTTAAGAACCATATTGTTTACGATATTGAATTTCGGGTTTGCGCCCATCCATTCGTAGTTACAAATATCAAAGGTATACTTTGAGTTTGCGACCACGTTGTTTCTTACGTCGATGTACTCGTTGTCGATAATACGCGGAGCGCGCTGTCCGCAGTCCGCTATATAGTTGCCGTAGAAGGTTCCGTAATTGGCTCTGAACATTCCGGCATAGTTATGCTTACCCTTTTCATGCGGCGTGTTCCAGTAAAGTCCCTTTGAAATCATACAGTTTGACATTGTGATTTCCTTACCGTCTATACGGAAGCCCATGTCCACGCCCCAGCACGCGGAAATATGGTCGAGCACTATTCTGTTGTTGTTACCGCTTACGGTAAGCGGGTCCGACTGGTATGTGTCCCCCGCCTTTCTTACGTTACCTATTCTTATGCTGATGTTTCGCACAATAACGTCATGCACGTTTGAAAGATTGAGGCCGTAGCCCTTTAGCTGTATGCCCTCGCCCGGCGCCGTCTGCCCCGCGATTGTAACGTTGGCGCCCTTGTCGCCCTTTAGCACAAGCGCCTTGCCGTGAGACGTTAAGTCTATCGTGCCGCCGACGTCGAATACGATTGTTCTCGCGCCGTCCATATCCTCGACCGCTTCCTTAAACGAACCCGGTCCGTCTGCCGCAAGCGTGGTTACATGATATACATAGCCGTATGCGCCGCCGCGCGTCTGTGTGCCGTAGCCCTGCGCGCCGGGGAATGACTTAACCTCCTCCGACGCCTTTATCGCAACTTCATAGTCCACTATTTTGGATGCTTCGCCCGACGTCAGCGTAGCTGTCAATGTAACGGTATGCGAGTCCTTTTCGGGCTTTGTTACCACCGTTCCGTCGCTTAGCATCCATTCCTCGTCGCCCGATACCCAGTCAATCTTTACGCTGCCCTCGTCGCCCGTGTCGATTGACGTGGGAAGATGCAGACTTATGGTGGTTACCTTAGGCGCGTCCTCGCTGAAATTGAGCAGCTTCAGCTGTTCTATGGCATACTCAATTTTCGCCTCGTCCGTCATAGTGTCGGCAGCGGCTGTCATGTCAGTCCCGCCCGCGTTATCCGCAGGCTCCGCCGTTTCTTCGGCTACGCTCTCCGGCTCCGCCGTAACGGCCTCAGCTACCCCCGCGTCCTCCGGTTCGGGTATATCCGCCGCTGACACGGAGGGGACGGCCGATGCGAGCATTGACACTGTTGTAAGTACCGTTATCGCACGGATTGCTCTTTTATTCATACTTTAATACCTCCGAATGTGTTTACATAAAATGCCGACTCGGATTTTATGTAACGCTCATTTAACACACGCAAAGCCGAGGAAAATATTTAACTTTCTCGGCTTGCGTATATGTTTAATTTTTACTTATTAATCTCTTTCTGCGTTCTTTCGTATACGGTTTTCTGAAGCTCGACAAACTTGTCAAGACCAACCTTCTTCATATCGCTTATGTACTGGTTCCAATCCTTATCATTGTTCGGATCGCTCTCGCCCATCATAAATCTTGCCATATACTCGTCACGCTTAGCGTCAAGCGCTGTCGTAAGGTCTGTGTAGTCGTCCTCTTCATCGTCGGTATATCTCATCGGGAACTCGTCGAAGTAATAATACTTATCATGAGCCATGAACGCGTCCCAAAGCTCGTCAATCTGATTACCGCGAACCTCCTGGAACATCTTCGGATACTTGATAAATGTGTTCGCAAGCGTTCCGTAAACCTTATTTATCTTGTCGCCGTCCGGATTAGTTACCTCGTGATACCAACCGTCCTTTACTTCGGGCTGACCGTTGACCATTTCATAGCTGCCCTCCGCGCCGTACTCGGCGGCCTCCTCGTCTGTAAGGCCGTATGTCGTAAAGAGCTGACCGGCCTCCGTAGCGCACCAGTCATAATATTTGAGGATTGCCTCGTATCTTTCCTTGTCCTCGCCGAGCTTACCGCTGAATGCCGGGCCCCAGTTGGAATACATCGGGTCCTTCTTGAAAATCGTACCCTTATCCGGATATGCCGTTACCATATCGCCCGACCAGGTCCATTTACCCTCGTTACCGTTTACGCAGGTCTTTTGGGTGAATGTGTCCGCGTTATATACGTAGTTATATGTAATGTAGGCATTGTTTTGCGCGCAGCGCGAATAGAAGGTATCCTTTTCGATGGAAAGGATTTGCTTGTCTAAGATGCCTTCCTTGTAAAGCTTGTTTATAAACTTATACATCTCGCGGGCGTTGTCCGTCGTCATAGCGTACGGAATGAACTCGCCCGTTACCGGGTCAATACATGACTGACTCTGCAAGATAAGCTCCGGGATCCAGAACATCTGGAAGAAGCCGGTAAGCGAGCTCTTTTTCTGACCGTTTGAAGAAATTATAATTCTGTCCGGATACTTTTCCTTAATCTTCTTGCACGCCTGGTAAAATTCATCCGCGGTCTTGGGGAACTCTATGCCGAGGTCCTTAAACACATCCTCGCGGTATACCCAGCACATCTGTGTCTTTTCCTGTCTCACCGTAGGCAGATAATACAGATTGCCGTCCGAGTTTGACGCAAGGTCTATAACCTTCTGCGCGTTCTCCTCGCTGCCCCAAAGCTTTTTCCAGTTATCGAGTATGCCTGAATTTACGGGTATAGGAGCAAGGTACATATCCTTACCCCATGACTTGTAGTTAGGCTCCTTACCGCCTATGGTTACATCCGGCTCGCTTCCTGTGGCAAAGTATGTATTGGTCTTTGTCTCCCAGTCCGTTCTCGGAATTCTGTCATAGTCAAACTTTA
Organism: uncultured Clostridia bacterium; assembly: GCA_947628515.1. Taxonomy (GTDB): domain Bacteria; phylum Bacillota; class Clostridia; order UBA1381; family UBA1381; genus Ornithomonoglobus. The sequence continues at coordinate 18,142 of CANRAG010000039.1, forward strand.
AACCGAAATTCTTCTTTATAAATTGATTATATACCGTGTCGTCGCCCTCCGGATATTCGTTATCGTCCTGAGTATACATATTGAAGGTATATACATATGTCTTGTTGCCGTCCGCGTCAACTTCCTCTGTCACTCTCTTTTCGCAGCCGGCAGCCATCGGAACAGCCATGGCTGCCATCAGCAGCATGGCGATTACTCTTTTTATTTTCATAGCTTATCGTCTCCTTATCAACTCTTTACCATTAACCCTTTACGGAGCCAACCATTACGCCCTTAACGAAATACTTCTGGATGAACGGATATACCGCCAGCATCGGAACGATTGAAAGGAACAGTGTCGCGTACTTAAGACTCTCAGTATTTGTTGTGTTCTCCGTCATCATCGACGTATCGCCCATTGCCGCAAGCTCTGCCGCCATCTGATTTTGCATGATAATCTGTCTTATAATCAACTGTAGCGGATACTTTGTGTCGCTCTGGAGGTAAAGCATAGCGTTGAACCATGAGTTCCACATATATACGCCGTAGAAAAGACCTACCGTTGCAAGCGCCGCCTTTGAAAGCGGAAGCATTATCTTCCAGAATATCGTAATTTCGTTTGCGCCGTCTATAAACGCGGCCTCCTCCAGACTTTCCGGAACCGCCTCGAAGAACGAGCGAAGAACCACGAGGTTATATGTGGAGATCGCCGACGGAAGTATGAGCGCCCACATGCTGTTCATAAGTCCGAGATTTTTAACTATGATATAGTTGGGGATTGTACCGGCTGAGAAGAACATTGAAAATACTACCAGCTTTGACATAAATCCCTTAAACGCCACTCTTTCCTTCGCGCGTGATAACGGATACGCCATCGTTGTTGAGAACAGAAGTGAAATCACAACGTAGACAACGGTGTATATAACCGAATTCACAAACGATCTCGGAATTGTGCCCGCTTCGAAGATAACCTTGTACGCCTGAATGTTAAACTCGACCGGAAGGAATACAACGCGGCCGCTCTCATACGCGGTTGTGCTCGATACCGAAACCGAGAAAATATAAATAACCGGATACAGAACCACTATCATAAGGAAGATTAGTGATATGTAAATGATTACATCGAGAACCTTTGATGAAATAGAATTATCTTTTACCATTTTCTTTTCTCCTTCCTGACAATTACCACAAGCTTGTTTCCGTCAGTTTCTTCGATGCGAAGTTAGCGCCGATAACAAGGAATACGTTGATTATCGAGTTGAATAAGCCAACCGCCGAAGCGTAGTCAAACTGACCCTTGCCGATACCCATGTTATAAACGTAGGTACTTAAAATCTGCGACTTCGGATATGTAACCTCTCTCTGGAGCAAGAGGGCCTTATCCGAACCGAGCGACATTATCTTACCAACCTGCATAACGAGGAGGATAACGATTGTCGGCTTGATAAGCTGAACCGAAATGTACCACATCTTCTGTAGTCTTGAAGCTCCGTCTATCGTGGCAGCCTCGTAAAGCTCCTGGTCGATGCCCGAAAGCGCCGCGATATAAACTATAGCGCTCCAACCTATGCTCTGCCATACATCCGATGCGATATAGATTGTTCTGAACCAACTGGTCTTGTCGAGGAACGAAATACCCTCGTCTATAATTCCCATTTTAAGAAGGAACTGGTTTATGATACCTTCATTCAGATAATCGCCCGCGCTTGCGGAAGTACCCTGTGACGAAAGGAACATGGTGAGCATACCCGCCACAGCCGCAACCGATACAAAGTGCGGAAGATACGAAACGGTCTGTACAACCTTCTTGAAGTGTACGCTCTTAAGCTCGTTTATAAACAACGCGAGGATGATGGATAATGGGAACAGCCATACGATATGTAACAATGAAAGAGCTATGGTGTTCCATATATAATTCCATACGTCCGGTGTGCTAAGAAATCTTATAAAGTGCTTAAAGCCGAAGTTAGCCGCCCACGGACTGGCAAAAATACCAAGTCCCGGCTTATAATTCTTGAATGAGATTATAAGTCCGCCAATGGGAATGTAGTGGAATATGATATAGTATATAAGGCCCGGCACCATGAGGAGCAACAGGAATTTACCCTTCCTTGCCTTGCGCAGCTCTCTGCCCCACCACGCCGACAATCCTTTCTTCTGATTACCTTCTACAACACTGCTTTTCTGCATAGAAGCCATAAGATTTACCTCCTTTAAGTGATAGTTTTTAATAGATAAATATATTTTAACATATGCACAAAACAAAATCAAGTTTTTTTATTTTTGTTGTTTAAAGTTCATAAGAAATCGCTATTTGGGTATAATTTTACTATTTTTTTGTCATTTTACAGCCCCGTCACGCAAATCTCATACCGCTTTCCCGTACCCCTCCGCCACGGATTGGTTTTGTTTTGTTTTACTGTTTTTTTGGCCTGTTTTTTTGCTCTTTTTTTGAAAATTTCTCGGATTTGTTAATAAAAACTCCGTTTTTTATCAATTTTATCGACAAAAAATCTTGACTTATACTTGCTGACATGCTATAATATCCATGAAGGGTATTATATAAGGAAATAATATATTTACAGGGGGAATTTGACTATGGCACTACCGCCCAACAGGGACTTCTACGTGGAATCGCTGTCAGAAGAGTCCGGAAATTGTATGTCCAATTCGCATATACATGATTATTACGAGATTTATTATCTGCTTGAAGGCCAGCGCCGCTACCTTGTTAATCATACGCTTTACGATTTGCTTCCCTACGATGTGATGCTTATAAACAAGGGCGATGTTCACATAACCCAGCTTCTGGGCGAGTCTCCGCGTTACGCGAGGTATCTCGTAACCTTTAACGACGCGTTTTTGGACAGTCTCAGCGGCGCGTTTGACAGAACCATGCTGATGCAGGCGTTTGACGCACAAAAAATACATATACCCGAAACGCTCCACAACTCATTTAATATGCTGCTGCACAAGGCATTGCTTAAGGTGAGTAACGACGACGTGTATTCGCAGTACATAACAAAGCTCAGCATAGTGGAGCTTCTTATAAATCTGAACAAATGCGCGACAAACAGCACCTCGCCGCTTATGGACTCCATAACCGTATACGAGGACCGTATCCAGGAGGTTTGCAGATATATATGTAATTTTTACAACCAGCCCATCACGTTGGAGCAGATGTCAAAAATTGCGTATATGAGCCCGACCTATTTTTCGCGGAAGTTTAAAAGCGTCACCGGCTTCGGCTTCAAGGAGTATCTGAATCATATAAGAATAAAGATGGCAACAAATCTCCTTATGGAAACACAGTATTCCATAACCGAAATAGCCTCCTACTGCGGCTATCACGACAGCAACTACTTCGGCGACGTATTTAAGCGCATAGTAGGCTCATCGCCGAACAAATACCGTCGGGATCATTACATATTGTGAAAAGGCCCGCGGCAGCCGCGAAGCTTTGCGACTTTTTTAAAAAAAATCAAAAAAATGCTTGACAAACAATGCTTTATCGTGTATAATAACTTCTGTTGTCGGAAAAAACAGAAGTTATGGCGGTATAGCTCAGTTGGCGAGAGCATGCGGTTCATACCCGCAGTGTCACTAGTTCGAATCTAGTTACCGCTACCACGTCGGGACGAACTACGCAAGGTTCGTCCCGACTTTTTTGCGTGCCGCAAAAAGTCAGGACTCACAAGCTCCGTTGTCCCTCCTTTTCCGCAAAAAGCCGTCGCTCGGCTCGCCTGCTCGCTTGCAAGCGCGCTCACGACGGCTCGGCTGTCGCTTTGGGCGGCGGGCAGTCCTATCCGCCGAATAGTATCCGTTCCGCGTTCGCGTGGGTTATAAGCTCATATTCCGTATCCGACACTCCCGACGCTTTAAGGAACGCCAGCGAGTCCTTAGGGTTTTCCCACGGCGCGTCAGAGCCGAACAGAACCCTGTCCGCGCCGCGCTTTTCTATTATCCTTATATACTGTTCCCTGTCTATAAACCTGCTCACAACCGATGTGTCTATATACACGCAAAAATCCTCAATCAGCCCTTCCGCCTCGTCCCATTCGCGAAACGCGCCCATATGCGCGAGTATTACGCGCGAGCAGTCGGTTTTATTGAGCAGTCCCCGCAGATGCCGCGCGGAGCCTTTGTTCGGGGGCGGCACGCCCATATCCTTTCCGGCGTGGATTGTCACATACAGTCCCAGTTCCGCCGCCCGTCTTACAAGCGCGATAAATTTCTCATCGTCGGCAAATACTCCCTGGTAGTCCGGATGCAGCTTTATTCCCCTGAACCCTCGCGCGGCAATCCCGTCCAGCACCTCTTTAACATTGTCCTGGTACGGATGCAGGGATGCGAATGAAATAATCTTTCTGTTATCGGTTATCTTCTCCGCATACGCGTTAATCGTCAGGTACTGCGTCACCTTTGTCGCGATGGGCATAATAACGCTTAAATCCACGCCGTTTTCCGCCATGCTCCGCCTGAGGTCGTCCACCGTACCGTCGTGGCTCACATCCGCCCTCAATCCGAACGCGTTATACATATTCCCCTTTAACGTCTCTATTGTCCTACGCGCTATTTTATCCGGAAACGCGTGCACGTGAAAATCTATTACCATAAAAACCTCCTCTTTCCCGCTATCAGATATATTACCATAAACGCGAATAGTTTTCAAGCTTTTACGGTAAGATAAAATACAAATATCCCTTTGGGAAAATATATTCGCAATATTGTACAGAAAAACAGTGCATAATTCACAGCAATTCAGTATGAATTATATAAAATCCTCACAATAAGGTATAACATGTAAAAAAACTATTGACAACGCCGGTATTTTGGAGTAAAATAATATGTGCAACATATGAATGGCTGTTCATATGTTCTCGATAAGGAAAGGAATGAGTGCGTATGAAAACGGTGTATTTGGACAATAACGCTACAACCTGCGTTTCGCCCGAGGTTGCGGACGCTATGATGCCGTATCTTACGGATATATGGGGCAATGCCTCGTCGGTTTTTTACAGCATAGGCCAGAGGGCGGAAAACGAGCTTGCAAAGCTGCGCGAAAGCGTCGCGAAAAGCATCGGAGCCGCCAACCCGAATGAGATATACTTTACGGCCTCCGGCTGCGAGGCGGACAACTGGGCGATAAAGGGTATCGCGTTCGCCCATAAACGAAAGGGCAATCATATTATAACCACAAAAATAGAACATCATGCGGTGCTTGGCGCGTGTGAGTTCCTTGAAAAGAACGGGTTTGAGGTGACATACCTCAATGTCGATAAGGACGGGTTCGTAACTCCGGAGCAGGTGGAGGCGGCGATAAAGGACAGCACCATCCTTATAACCGTAATGACCGCGAACAATGAGATCGGCACAATAGAGCCGATCAAGGAAATCGCGGAGGTG
>CANRAG010000040.1 GCA_947628515.1 uncultured Clostridia bacterium
CCCATTGTTTATATATCCTTTCTGTCAATTTTTATGATTTAGACTACCGAAACGACCGAGCCGACATTGTCGCACTCTAAAATAAGGCATCGCCATTTATGCGAGTTCTCGACAAAGAATCTTTCCATCCTGCGTTTAAAGCCGCCGCCGTCGCCGCCGGTAAGTATTGAAACTATCGTAGGCCCCGAACCGCTGAGATATGTGGCTTTTGAGCCGTATTCGTAGGTTCTTTTAAATATATCGTCAAAGCCGTCAATGTAATTTCTTCTGTATGGCTGGTGCAGTCTGTCTGTCACGCCGTAGCGCAGCATATCAAAATCCCCGTCGATAAGCGCGTCGCGGAACACGAGCGCCGAAGAGATATTTTGCACCGCGTCGCGAAACGGTACGCGCTCCGGCAGCGTGCTTCTCGATTTCCTCGTCGCGACAAAGAAATCCGGTATCATCACCGCGAATTTAAGACCGTTTGTAAGCTTTGCGCTTTTAACCAGTATCCTTCCGCCCTCATCCGCGCTTATACAAAATCCGCCGTAAAGCGCCGGACCCACATTATCCGGATGTCCCTCCATGGCAGCGGCCATACCGAGTATCTCCCTGTAGTCAAGCTTTCTGCCGCACAGTATATTCGCCGCGAGCATTCCTCCCAGTATGCACGCGCTTGACGAGCCAAGCCCTCTTGTCATGGGAATTTCACTTTTCTGTCTTATATACAGTCCCTTTGGCGTGTATCCGGTTTTATCGAAAACGCGGCTCATCGCGCGGTATACAAGATTGTATTTATCGTTATGCGCCGGACCGGTATTGTTCACGGTTATAATCTCAAGTCCGCTTTGACGCTCTTCAACCTCCAGCCTTGAATAAAGGTTAAAGGCAATCCCCAGCGAATCAAAGCCGGCACCCATATTCGCGCTGGTCGCCGGAACTCTGACATTAATCATCACCCAAGAACCTTAAGCGCCGTCTTTACCGCGCCCAGCTTATCCTTTGCCGCGTTAAATTCCGTCTCCGACATTGCCGGCGTGATAAACACGGTATCGCTTTGGTCAAGTCCCGAAAGCCCTGTTGTATTGCCGAATACCGATTTCACCTCGGCCTCCGCGCAATCGGTTCTTACAAAATATCTGAACTTAACCTCGTCGGAATTTGCCGCAAAATTCTCATCGGCCTTTTTCCAGCCCATAATCTTTCGCGTCAGTTTGTGGATTACGCTGTCAACCATATCCGCCACAACAGCGGAAGCCGTGGGCATCTTTCCCGCGCCCGCGCCGTAGAACATTACGTCTCCCACCGCGTCGCCCGTGACATAAACGCCGTTCATAACGCCGTTTATGCCCGAAAGCATATGGTCCGCGCCGATAACCATTGGCTCGACATGAGCGTATACCTTACCGTTTGTAAAAAATTCCGCATAGCCTATGAGCTTTATTGTATGCCCCGACTTTTCCGCGCATTTGACGTCGTCTAAGGTAATGTCCGTAATCCCGCGCGTGCTGATTTTGGTATAGTCAACCTGCTTACCGGACGCGAGCGACGCAAGTATGGCAATCTTCCTGCACGCGTCATGCCCCTCGATATCCGCCGCCGGATTTCTCTCGGCATAGCCCTTTGCCTGGGCGTCCGCAAGCGCGGCATCAAACGATTTATTGTTCGTGATCATCTGGTCAAGGATATAGTTTGTCGTGCCGTTTAAAATACCGGCAATCCTTATGATATTATTTGCGGCAAGACAGCGGCTGATAGGTCTAAGCACCGGTATTCCGCCGCCCACGCTCGCCTCAAACATATAGTTTACGTTCTTTTCCTTCGCGATGGCGATAAGCTCCGCGCCGTACGTCGCGACAAGCTCCTTGTTTGACGTTACAACGCTCTTGCCCGCTTCAAGCAATGATTTGGTGAATTCATAAGCGGGGTGCAGTCCGCCCATAACCTCCGCCACAACGCTTACCTCGCTGTCACAAATGATGTCATTGACGTCCTTGGTGAATAAAAATTTCTCCGGATGGTCGTCAAAATCACGGATATCCAGAATATATTTCAATTCGATTGCTTCGCCGGCGTTGTCGGCAATCCTTTTACTGTTCATTCTTATGATGTCATATACGCCGCTGCCGACTGTTCCGTAACCCATAATTGCAACCTTTGCCATCGTATTTCCTCCGCTCTATATAATAATCGTAATAATTATTCATAATATTCACACGGCTTATGCCGTGTGCGTAGTATATTATTCATCTTAGCATTATACCATATTTATCTTTGACTGTCAATCTCATTTTTGCCCTAAAGATGAGGCGGCTGCCGCATTTTTTTGTTTAAACCGCCAAACTAAAAAAGAGATGCTTTCCCACAAGAAAATCAACATACTCTTTCCGGTGTATTAAGCTGCGGATAATTCTTTCAAGCCTACTCTCTATTTCAAATGGATTATCTATGTCCCTATGTCCAAAAAAACTTACTGTGAAAATATTCATACGGTACCCTCCAATCGTTTTTTATATTATAACGCAAAATAAATGTAATTTCAACGCTTTTTTATGCTTATTTTTTGCGTTTGTATATAATATAATAATCTTTAATAGGAGATGAGTCTGATGGATATAGCTAAACGTCTGAAAAATGCAAGAAAATCAAAGGATATAAGCGTTTACAAGCTTTCACAGTTGTCGGGCGTATCTGAAACGCACATTCGTGACTTAGAACGCGGCGACCGAAATCCTTCGCTTGATACATTGGATAGATTGGCGAAACCGTTGGGACTTTCTCTTGCCGATCTTTTAAATGAAACAGGAGAAGTCTCTTACTTAAACAAAGCGGAAAAGGAGCTTGTAAAATGCTTCCGTATGCTGTCGGACGAAAAGGCTGATAAGCTTCTGGACTTTTTAAAAACGCTCGTATGAGATGTAAAATATATAAAATCACATAAATAAAACTCTTGAAATCAAGTTTTTATGATTTCAAGAGTTTTATTTATGTAAGTTCTATAAGGCCCAAATCTATTAGGGATATACAGACCAAACTTAATGCCCTATATAGTTTCTCCCGCGAAAAAGATGCTTCCTCATAATGAAATATGTCTATATTGCAATCTCCGAAGTTATCTATATCATAATTGTTTATACCCATTACGGAAAAGGCTTTTAATAATTCTTCGGTTGCGGAAATCAATGTTTCTTCATTTATTTTTTGATGATTAATACTTTTTTCATTAAGAAATATTTTTAAATCACTTCCGAGCCTGAACTTTTCAGAAAAGCTGTCCTTGCAAAAATTACTGAGCGTAAAGCTTTCTATTGAAGGATAGCTTAGAAGAAGCAAGCCCGGACGAAGGTAATTTTGGTTTTCTCTTGAATTTGTGAGAGAGTTAATCAACATTTCTATCATTTGCGCGTCAGTATTGGATTGGTTATCTCTGTCAAATAAATAAAACATCGCAGAGTTGTCGATATCAAAATCATAATGCTCCACAAGCTCAATAAATAAATTATCTAAAAACTCACTATTTTTATCAATGTTTTTAATATTGCTTTCCTCCGCATTTACGACAAACACTTGGGACGTAGCGTTTTCTTTGGAATTATATTTATAATAACCTTTATCGCGAAGAAGCATCTCAACCTGATAATCAAATACTTTTGTAAAAAGCTTATGCAAAATGTAAGGTTCTGTTTTCCCGCCTTCAACTATATAAATAACCTTGCCAATCGACTTATCTTTATTTAATGCTATATTCATATTTCGGCACCCCGTTAAACACTCCGCCCAGATACATTTTTTCCAAGTTTTGTGCCGCTCTTGGTTTTTCGCTTGAAAATCTCTTTATACGGCTGCCATTCCCGTCAAAGTCAACAGCGTAAATTTGATCCGGTCTTAATAAGCTGTTGGAAAGCAAATTTGTTGAATGAGAAACAAAGATTAGTTGGGATGCGCATGATTTCATCATAAAATACTTAATCAACAACTCTTCCAAATCATTATGAAAACCGCTTGAAAACTCGTCCAGCAAAAGCATGCCGCCATTTTCAATACAATGGAAAAAACAGGGCAGCAATTGAAGTAAGTTTTTGTTTCCTAAGGATTCAAGCACGTAAGGTATCGGTTCATCAATACCTTTCCTTTTAAAGTAAATTATCTTTTCCGGTGCCCGCAAAGAAATCAAATTACCTTCGGATGTTTTATCGTATTCAATATGTTGATCAAAATTACATTCGTCAAAAAAGGAGTTTATTCCATCAGCGCCCTTTTCTTCCAGATACGATTTCAATGATAAGTCAATATCTCTATACTGTATTGCCCTTGCTTTATACAAATCAAGGTATACCGAATTGCTTAAAAACTCAAACCACTTTTGCAGCGGCTCGCTGCCTCTGAATTTTGTATTAAAATAAACATCTCTAAGGAAGAACGTGTTCTTAGGGACATCGGCATATGTTATGTTTTCCGTAATATTAACGGTTGCAACAGAGCCGTCTCTGCTAAATACATTTTTTCCGTTTAAAAGTAAATCTTCATTTAACTTTTTATCAATTCTTTGATACGAGATCTTATATTCAATATCATTGTTATCAATAACAAAATTATATTTCAGTTCCATTATTGGATTGCCCGAAAACAGGCAAATATAACTCTCTATTGCTATATCGCTTTTTCCCAATAAACAATCCAATAAGAATCTAATCGCAATAATAGAATTGGATTTTCCCGAAGCGTTTGCTCCTACAAACAACACTCCCTTTAAAATATCATTTCTTGTATTAATATCGGAAAGCATTTGGTAGTTTGTCTTTTCCAAATCGAATTTAGTGACATTTTTAAAGGATTTGAAATTATTAATCTCGTAACTTTTAAGCATAAGAAACACCTCTTTATAATCTTCTACACCGGTATTATACCACACATCCGTATAAACTGCAATAGTTTTACGTAAAATTTCATAGTAAGTGTAAAAAATTTACCGTTATATAGATTATTATGCTCCCAATTCTATAAAATATGCATCAATTATACAAATTATCGATATTGCCGCCGAAGTATTTATACGCCTCCTGAAGCTGTATGTCAACGGTGGTTTCAAGCGTTGCGAACTTGTCCTTAAGCCTTATCTGGGTGGGGATGTCCAAAACGCCCGAATCCGTAAGTCCGTTATCACGCTGAAAATCCCTTATAGCATCTCTTAAATCCGTATTGAAAACGTCATTTCCGAGATTGCCTATATAGTAATTCATGATTGCCAATCTTTCCTTTGCCGCAGCTACATTGCTACCGCTGCCGCCCACGGAAACAGGGGTTACAAAATCAAATTTTGTATAACCTGTCGTGTCTATTTTCTTTGTATAGTTTGACACCTCTTTATCGGGGGTAAGTCCTATATGGTCTATTTCATTCCCGTTACGCGTTATGTACTGACCTACGGTAAGCTTGAATACCATTCCGTTTCTCAAAGAATACACGCTCTGTATAACGCCCTTGCCGTAGGTCTGCTCGCCCATTAGTATGCCGACGCCGGAATCCTGAACGGCGCTCGCCAAAATCTCGGCGGCGGACGCGCTGTTTCCGTTAACAAGCGTGACTATCTTAAACGGAGGATTTGTTAAATCCGACTCATATGTGTAGTCCAGCGTCGAATCCCGGTACTTTACATCTATTACCTTGCCCTTCGGAACAATGTCCTCGGCTATTTTCGCCGCTACCGACACCAATCCACCCGGATTGTTTCTCAAATCAAGTATGAGCTTTGTAACACCCTCGTTCTTAAGATTTTCGGCTATTTCCTCAAATTCCTGAGCTGTATTGCTCGAAAACGATGATATTTTTATGTATCCCACTCCGCTGTCAAGCACACCGCCTGTCACGGTGCTGCTGTTTACCGCTATACGCGTTCCGGTTATCTCCACTTCGCGGCCGTCACGCTCAACGGTGACAAGCACTGTTGTTCCAAGCTCGCCGACTATAAAGTTTCTGACCTCGGTGAGACTGCTGCCGACAACGCTTATGCCGTCTACCTTGACGATCTTATCGCCCACCTTAAAGCCGCTTTTTTCCGCAAGACTGTTTTCTTCCACAAATCCCGCAATCTCAACATATTCTCCCGCCTGGGCCATCGTAATCCCCAAGCCGTAGAATGTTTTATTAAGCTCGTTATTATACTCGACATACTCCTCGCGGGTATAGAAATCCGAATAATTGTCCAAGCTGTGCAGCGCGCCCTTTAAAAGCTCCACAAGCGCGTCGTCACCGTTTTCGCCAAGATAGCTTGAAAGGCCGAGCTTCATTATATCCTCGGCGGTATATGAGTCGTCAAGATACCTATCCGCGATATATCCGGCAATCTGTTCATACGCCTGATATTGCAGGCTTGTATCCACCTTATCGTCCTCCGGCTCCGCCGTGGGTTCCTCCGTGGGCGCGGCCGTCGCTGCGGCAATCGGTTCGAAATCACTTATTACATCGCCGTTTGCGGCAATCGCCGGCACAGCGGCGGAAGCGGCTGCCGATACCGACATTATCGCCGCCGTTATAAACAAAACAAATCTTTTCATAATCTACCCTTCTCCATTTTTATCGTCATGCTGTTATATAATTTATCTCCTCCGGCCTCAAGCTCGTAGCTTAGACCGATTTCACCTTTTATGATATTTACCGATATGCGTTTTGTGAATACATTCATATCGATAGTGCCGTACGGCGTTCTGTAGGCGAATGAAGTATGTTTACCCTCCTCATAGCTCATTTCAGAGCTTGTATCGCCCTTTCGCCTCACTGTAACGCGCGTCTTTTCCGCCTTTATCATTACAAGCGTCCCGCCCGCTCTGTAGGTTATATAAACAACTCCGTTCCGTTCCCGACAGCTCCCCTCGCCGCGCTCCGTAACGGTGTCGGTCATATCCCCGCAATGCTGACGGTTTGTAACGCTTATAACGTATCGCTCAGTATTTTTCGATATCAACCTTACTCACCTGTCCGTTAATCTCTTTTTCGAGGAAGATACTGCCCAGCGCTTCAAAATTTTCAACGCTGTCGCTCACATAGTAGCTGTATCGGTGTTCGTCCCTCTTTGGACTGTGACTGTTTTCGGAATTAAGCTTCTTTTGCAGAAACCTTGCCACCTCGCTGCCCGGACTTACAAGCTCCACATCCGGCCCCATATATCTGCCTATAGCGCCCGCCAGCAGCGGATAATGTGTGCAGCCCATTATAAGCGTGTCAACTCCCGCGCCGCGTATTTCCTTTAGGTACTCGTCTATTACAAGCTCTGTCACCTTTGTGTTAAAATGACCGTTTTCCACCAGCGGCACAAACAGCGGACACGCCCGCTCAAATGTCTGTATATTCGGATCGTAGTCCTTTATGTATTTCGTATACGCCCCGCTCTTTATTGTGGCTGTAGTTCCTATTATACCGATACGCTTATTCCTTGTTTTGCGTACAGCCGCGTAAACGGCCGCGTCCACAACGCCGTAAATGGGAACGTTAAAATCCTCTTTTATGTGCGGAAGCGCGGCGGAGGACGCCGTTCCGCACGCGATTACGATCATCTTTACGTCGTGACTGAGAAGAAAACGTATGTCGCTGTGGGTATATTTAATTATAGTGTCCTTCGACCTCGACCCATACGGGACCCGGCTCGTATCCCCGAAATACACGATATTCTCATTCGGAAAAAGCTCCATGATTTCCTTTACCGCCGTAAGCCCGCCGAGACCTGAGTCAAACACGCCTATGCTTCTGTTATCCATTATTTCACTCTTTCTTCGGCAAGCTCAATCAGCCTGTCAAGCAGCGCTTCATAGCCCAGCCCCACAGCGTCCCAGAGCTTCGGATACATGCTTATGCTTGTAAAGCCCGGAAGCGTGTTTATCTCGTTAAGAATAATCTCTCCGTCGCTTCGCTTTACAAAGAAATCAACTCTCGCAAGCCCCTGACCGTCAATAGCCCTGAACGCCCTCACCGAATACTCGCGTATTTTTTCCGTCGTCGCTTCGGGGAGTTCCGCCGGAATGACGAGCACTGTGGAATTGTCATTGTACTTAGCGTCAAAATCATAATACTCCACCGTCGGCTTTATCTCGCCCACGGTCGCCGCCTTTGCGTCAAAATTACCCAAAACGGCACATTCGACCTCGTGACCGTCTATATGCTCCTCCACAAGTATCCTTCTGTCGTATTTTTCGGCGTTTTTAAGAGCGGCTGTAAGCTCCGCGCGGTTATGCGCCTTGCCTATACCCACCGACGAGCCCAGTCTTGCCGGCTTCACAAAGCATGGATAGCCCAGACGCGTCTCTATTTCCTCAATCCGCCTGTCCATGTCGTCGCCCTTGCTGATGACTATCCAATCCGCCTGAGGTATGCCCTCCGCGGCAAAGATAAGCTTTGAATAGGTTTTATCCATTCCGTTAGCAGAGGAAAGCACGCCCATTCCCACATACGGAATATGCGAAAGCTCGAACAAGCCCTGAACGGTTCCGTCCTCGCCGTACTCTCCGTGCAGCACGGGGAATATGACGTCAATATGTATAAGCTCCGGCGATTTGCCGCATACAATCATGCCGTGGTGCGAGCTGTCGGGTGAAATGAACGCCGTTTTAAGATTTTCCGCATCCTTTTCCCAGTCGCCCGGCTCTATCTTTTCCCAGTCGCCCGTGTACAGAAGCCATCGCCCGTCGCGGGTTATTCCCAGGGTATAGATATTATACTTATCCTTATTCAGGTTGCGCAATACCGAGGTAACGGATTTCTGCGATATATCGTGCTCCGGCGACTCGCCGCCGAAAATCACGCACAAATTCTTTTTCATATACTGTATCATTCCTTTTAGCCTTTCGTGAAAACAACATTTCACATATTCTATCATACTCTATTTATGTTAAAATTTCAAGTCATATGACTAATTTTATCAAAATTTAATATTTCCATAACAAATAATTAAAGCTTTTCTCTCCTTAATTTATCAAGAATATCGGTAAAATATCGGGGCAGGTCGGAATTAAATTGCATAAGCTCGCCCGTCGCCGGATGGGTGAAGCCTATTGTCTTTGCGTGCAGCAGCTGTCCGTCGGTTTTAAACCTTTCCTTTTTCACGCCATATACGGAGTCGCCCACAATGCTGTGGCCGATCGACGCCATGTGCACGCGTATCTGATGTGTTCTTCCCGTTTCGAGCACACATTCGACCAGGGTATACCTCCCGAAACGTTCAAGCACCGTAAAATGCGTCACAGCCTCTCTGCCGCCCTCCGTTACCGCCATCCTTTTTCGGTCGACCGGATGCCTGCCTATCGGCTTGTCTATTGTGCCGCTGTCCTCTTTTATATTTCCGTGCACGAGACAATTGTATTTTCTCAACGCCTTGCGCTCCTTGAGCTGCGCCGAAAGCGCCTCGTGCGCTTCGTTGGTCTTTGCCACTATCAGAAGTCCGGATGTGTCCTTGTCAATGCGATGCACTATACCCGGACGTATGACTCCGTTTATGCCGCTTAAACTGCAATGGTATAAAAGCCCGTTGACAAGCGTCCCGTCGGGATTGCCGGGAGCGGGATGCACCACCATTCCCTGCGGCTTGTTTACAACTATAACGCTGTCATCCTCATACACAATATCTATCGGTATATTCTGCGGCACGGCCACCGTCGTTTCCGGTTCGGGAACCTCAATAGCTATAACGTCGCCCGCTTTGAGCTTTGTTTTCTTATCCGCCGCCCTGCCGTTTACCGAAACATTCCCGTCCGTGGCAAGCTTGGCGGCAAAGCTGCGTGAAATATCGCTGTTATCGGCAATGTATTTGTCGAGCCTGCCCGCGCCGCCTTCCACATTAAGAATAATCTCATTCATCCTTTTCCTTGTCCTCATCAAAGAATATCACAAATATCACCGCCGCCAGCGCGCCCGCGACTATCGCTATATCGGCAATATTAAATACCGGAAAATCGAACCATTTTATAGAAATGAAATCCACCACATATTTATATGCTATACGGTCTACCGCATTCCCCACCGCTCCGGAGAACAAAAGCACCAGAGCAAGCTCGAGCAAGGGATGCTTATCCTTTTTTACAATCCAATATATCGCCACCGCCACACTGAACACAATAGATATTCCGCTCAGTATGAAGGTGCTGCCGCTCAGCATCGAAAACGCCGCGCCCGTGTTTTTTACGTATATAAAATCAGCCACGCCCGGCAGTCCGCCGAACACCATGCCTTGCTCGAAGTGTGACATGATATAACGCTTAACCGCTCTGTCAGCAACGATAATGGCGATGGCGGCTATATACCAGAATATTGATAAATATTTTTTCTTCATCAGGCTCACTCCGAAATATAACTTATAGCGTCAAAGATTTCTTCTTCGGTAACATCCCTTGTCTGCGTAACATCGCCGATACGTACGGGTAGAACAAATTTCAGTCTGCCGTCCGTCTTTTTCTTGTCCTTTAACATAAAGGAGTATATCTCTTCTGCCGCCGGAAGCGCCATGCGCGTGCGGAAGCCGTACATTTTAAGGGTGTTTTCCATATCCTCCAAGATCTCGCGGCCGATAAGCCCTCGCCGCGCGGCAATACGCGATACCGCAACCATTCCCAGACCGACACATTCGCCGTGCGTGGTCGTGAAGTTTAACGCCGACTCCGCCGCGTGTCCTATCGTATGACCGAAATTAAGTATGGCTCGCAGTCCGTTTTCCTTTTCGTCCCGCTCCACGACCCTCGCCTTTATGCCGCAGTTTTTCTTCGACATTTCAATAAGCGTGCGGCTGTCGAGCGATTTTATAAGCTCCGAATTATCCTTTATAAAGCCGTAGAACTCCGCGTCGCGTATTATACCGTGCTTTATGACCTCGCCCATGCCCGATATAAATTCTACCGGCGGCAAAGTTTTTAACGTGCTCACGTTTATATATACGAGCCTCGGCTGGTGGAACGCGCCGAGTATATTCTTGCTCTCCATAAAGTCTATACCCGTCTTTCCTCCCACCGAGCTGTCGGACTGCGAAAGAAGCGTCGTAGGGATTTGAACAAAATCTATGCCGCGCATATATATTGCCGCGGCAAACCCCGCCATATCGCCAACCACGCCGCCGCCGAGCGCAATAATCATGCTCTTTCTGTCAAGACCGTGCTCAAGACACGCTCCGCATATTCCCAGTATCGCGTCCATGCCCTTGTTTTCCTCGCCTGCCGGGAACGCGTATACCGCGCTGTCGTAGCCTGCCTCCTTTAAAAGCGAACCTACCTCACCCGCGTAAAGCGGCGCCACATGGGTATCCGTGACTATAAGAAGCTTATTCGGCGCGCCTATTTCCCGCAGACTGTAAACAAGCTTGTCAAAGCTGTCGTTAAAGCAGATGTCATAGGACTCCGCACCCAAATTTACATGTAATTTATCCATAGATATTTCTCCTTCTATTCGAGCGGCAGCGACGGAACGGCGTTAAGTCTCATATCCGCTCTCGTGCCCGAAATATATTCAAAATAGCCCGCCGCCGCAATCATTACCGCGTTATCCGTGCAAAGCACCGGCGGCGGGTATAACACGTCAATACCCTCTCGCCCCGCCATATCGGTCATTTTCTTGCGCAGCGCCGAATTTGACGCGACGCCTCCGGCAAGCGCTATAGTTTTTGAGCCTTTGCGCTTTGCCGCCTCTATCGTATGCGAGCACAGCGCGTCCGTCACGGCGTTCTGGAACGACGCGGCAATATCCGCCTTGTTATATTCCTCGCCCCTTTGGCCGAGCTTATGAACATGGTTTATAACCGCTGTCTTTACGCCGCTAAACGAGAAATCAAGCGAATTATTCGCCATTTTAACTCTCGGAAACTCAACCGCACGCGGATTGCCCTCTCCGGCAAGTCTGTCTATCTTAGGCCCTCCGGGATAGCCCAGTCCGAGTATTCTCGCAACCTTGTCAAACGCTTCGCCCGCAGCGTCGTCGCGCGTCATGCCCATAATCTCATAGTCCGTATAGTTCTCGGCATACACTATATGACTGTGCCCGCCCGACGCCACAAGGCACGTAAACGGCGGTTTTAAATCCTTATGCGCGACATAATTCGCGCATATGTGTCCCTTTATATGGTGCACGTTTATAAGCGGCTTTTTAAGCGCGTACGCAAGCGCCTTTGCCGTAGAAACGCCCACAAGCAGCGCGCCCACCAGTCCGGGGCCGTAGGTTACGGCAATGGCGTCTATATCGTTAAACGTAACGCCCGCCCGCTCCAAGGCCTCGTCTATTACCACGTTTACCGCTTCAATATGGCAGCGCGACGCAATCTCCGGCACAACCCCGCCGTACTGCTTGTGTATATCTATTTGTGAATTAATGACATTTGAGAGCATCTCGCGCCCGTTTCCCACGACCGCCGCCGCAGTCTCGTCGCATGAGCTTTCAATTCCGAGTATTAACACATCCTCCATTAAACCAAATCCTTTTCCATTATAACGGCGTCCTCGCCCTCATAATAACCCTTTCTCACGGATATTTCGGTAAACCCATATTTTTTATACAGCGACCTTGCCGCAAAATTGCTTTTGCGCACCTCCAGCGTCATCCTTTCGCAGCCCCGCTCCCGCGCGCATTTTAAAATATGCTCCATAAGCATTCCGGCTATGCCGGCTCTTCTCGCGGGCGGCGCGACCGCTATGCGTATCAGCTCCGCGGTTTCGTATATGCACCATATTCCGGCGTACCCCGAAATAACCCCGTCATGCTCATAGACGAAATAGCTCGCATAATCCTTTTTAAGCTCGTCCTCAAAATCCCGCGCCCGCCACGCCTTCAAGAAGGCCGCACTGTCCGCCGCCGCGGCTCCGGCCGCGTCGCTGTCAGTCATTCGCCGTACCATTTTCATCTTCTATTAACGGAAACTTTTCGGCTATATCTACAAGCGCGTCATAAATTTCCGCCGCCGTTTGCTCGTACTCCTCCAAATCCCCGCCGTACGGATCGGTAATATCCCCCTCGCCTCCGGCGTATTCGGTAAGCGTTTTCACCTTGTCGGGAGCATACCCTTTTATAAGCTCCTTGTGCGCCGCCGTCATTGTGAGAATTATATCCGCCATGTTTATAATCTCGTCCGTAAGCGGCTTGGTGCGGTGGTATGTGAGGTCAATACCGCGCCTTTTCATCGCCTCTATCGCCTCGTCGCTCGCGGGGCTGCCTATTTCGGCAAACACTCCCGCGCTGTCAATTAATACGTTAAGGTCATTATTTTCGGCAATATCGAGCATCATAGCCGCCGCCATCGCGCTGCGGCAGGTATTGCCGGTGCATACAAATAATATTTTTAACGGTTCCTTTGCCATTTATTCCATCTCCTCTTAAACCCGAATAACCCGCTGCGCGGCGGATTTATACAGTCTGTTGCGTATCGCTAGCCCGTACCCGTCGCGGCTTTCAAACTCGGCGTACACAATCTGCACTCCCAGCTCGTCAAATTTCCTAAGGCAGGCGAACAGGTTTTTCGCGTATTCTCTGTTTGTAATGCCGCCGTGAAGTATAACGGCGCTGTCATAGCAGTTTTCACTCATCGTAAGAACGCCGCATATCTTGTCCGCGTTCTCCGCCAAACGCTTGTCTATCTCCGCTTTGACCGCCCCCATATCGCCCTCTATAACCGTGACCTCCGCGTCGGGCGCGTAGTGCTTGTACTTCATACCCGGACAAAGCGGGCGCTCGTCCGCCTTTAAGGATTGTAGAATATTTGGGTCCACTACCGTGTCCGGCGCAATTTCGCGTATCATCTCGTACGTAATTCCGCCCGGACGGAGCAGGACGGGGACTTCGCGCGACGCATCGACTATGGTTGACTCAACTCCCACCGCGCAGTCGCCGCCGTCTATTATAGCATCGATCCTACCGGTCATGTCGTCTATGACATGCTGAACCTTTGTGGGGCTTGGTTTCCCCGATATATTCGCGCTGGGCGCCGCCACGGGCACTCCGGCGGCCTTTATAAGCCGCCGCGCCGTTTCGTTTTCCGGAAAGCGTATCGCGACCGTATCCATGCCCGCTGTTACTTCGTTCGGTATTTTACCGCTCTTTTTTAATATTATTGTAAACGGCCCCGGCATAAACGCGTTAATCAGCGCTCTCGCGCTATCGCTAATCTCCGCCGTAAGCGGCTCAAGCTCCGCTATGTCAGCAATATGCACTATAAGCGGATTATCCGACGGCCTACCCTTCGCGGCGTATATCTTCCTTACCGACTCCGCGCAAAACGCGCTGCCGCCCAGCCCGTAAACGGTTTCCGTGGGGAACGCTACAAGCCCGCCGCGGGCGATAATGCGTCCGGCCTCCGCTACTAAACTGTCGTCCGTTCCGAAAATTTTTGTTTCCATTTATATCATCCTACCGTTATTTCGTTTTTATGCGGATTACGGCGCGCACACCCTTTTCACTCGCTATATCCGTATGGAGCAGGAACCCGTCGTAGTTCATAAACCTCTGCATGAAATTATTGCTTGTGTACGGGCACAGTATCCAATATGTTCCGCCCCCGCTTATATCCTCGATCATATCGAGCGACGGGATAAACACCCTGTCCTTTACCTGATGCCTGTACGCGGTATCGAGCATATCGTTTGCCAACGCCTTTGTAAGGTTCCAATAGTGCGCGTGGTTTCCGGTCTGCGCCCTGCCGCGCTCGTCATATATGAGCGGAACGGTGTTCTCCGTTTCTATAATGCGCGATTTTTCCTCGTCGGAGAATTCGTCGAGAAAATCATCATTCAGCCAACGGCGCAAATCGCTGGTTTCCCAATCATTGGTCTTATCGTCAAACGGCATATAGCCTATACAGTCCTTCGTTATAAGCAACATGGTATTCCCGTCCGTTTTCTCAACCGTCCACTCTATATCCCTTCCGTTCAGCCTGCCGAAGGTCACGCTCTCACGCGGCATATGTATATAGAATATGCCCGTAAGCACAGCCAATGCCGCCGTCGCGCGAATAAGCTTTTTGAGCGGCATACTTATAATTCCTATTATACACACGAAAAACAATATGTCAATACAGTTCGTAAACAGGAACATATGCTTTGCTATATCCCCCTCGCCGTTTGCGAGCACCGGCAGCAGCAGATTTATCCACAAACCCAGTATAAGCACATCGAGCGAGCATATCATATACTTCTTTTGCGGCGTTTCGATTTTATGGTTGTGAATATAAAATATATTCATAAATATCATATACAATGTGATAAGCGCGAACGCGGCGAATATCACCCACGGCGAATACAGAAACGGCAGCGCCGTCCTTAGCCTTGACCAACCGCTGAATTTGTTCGTCATCCGCATGAGCACCGTTTTTGAATTGCCGAGCACCGGCGGGCGTATATACGCCGAGTTATCTATCGCCGTGCAAAGCTCGCCCGCAAGCCGCGCAGGATGCCGCGCATAGAAAAAGGCAATGTCCTTTTTTGATACCTTATCATAAAAATCATGCTCAAACTCTTTTGTGGAAATATCGAGCGGGTACTCGTCATAGTCCATGTACGCGTGGGTTCCCGCGAGCACCGCGTATTTTTTGTCAACGCCCAGCTCCGCCAAATCCGCCGCCGGGTCGTCACTATTTTTGGTTATGCCGAAAAACACCGCCTGATATGTTGTGTCATGGTCCATCCAGTCCGGAATGGACGCGTAAAGACCTATGATTGACACAATGCAGGCGAGCGCGGATACTATGACGCTTATCTTAAACAGCCTGTCGCGGCGCATTATAACAATAAGAATACCCAGAAGCGCTATTATAAGCGAATACGGTATATTTGCCAGCTTCGCGCCCGCGAAAAAGTACAGCGATATGTAAAAGCCTATTATTTTCGGGATACTCGGATGCTTATATATCGCCATTCCGAACGCGGCAAGCATAAGAAGCGCCGCGTATTGCAGCGGCTCGCCGTAGAACGAATTGAAGTACAGAAGATACCCCGCATCGCAGAACATAAATATAAACAGCACAAAAACAGCTATCTGTATTTTCAGCTTCGCATCCGCAAAGAAGCCAAACAGCACCCATGCGGCAACAGCGAGCATAAACACATATAGCAGCGCCATGTACGCGATATTGTATTCCGAAAGCGGCCTGCCGCTCGCCGCGTTCATAAACACATTAAGCTCCTTTGATATTTTGATAATAAGAAAATGCGGCGAGGAATAAATCTCCTTTTCCTTGTTCGTCTGCCACGCGGACCGCATTGCCGCCGCCACGCTGCTCTCGTCCTCAAGCTCCATAACGTAATCCTGCTTGAAAAGATAGTTATAGTCGGTGTCGTCCGCGTATGAAATATTATTTGACAGCAGCACACGTCTGAAGTCGCAGTTATCGCTAAGTCCTACATTTTCGCCGAAATAAAGAACCGAAAAGCTGATTATAAACACAATCACAGCCCCCAAAGCCGGCAGTACGCGGCTTTTTAGGATTGCGATTGCTCCGCTTGTCTCCGATATTTTATTCACTCAAAAATCACTCTTTCGTTTGCAAAAATGCGGATAAAATCCAACGATTTTACCCGCTTTCCCATCATAATTTAATAATAGCCCTTTCTGGAATAGCCACCCGAACGCTTGCTCGCCATACGCCTTTTTGTGTCGCGTATTTTCTCCTCGCTCTCATGCTTAAACCGCAATAGCCTGTCTTCAAATGAAAGTTCCTCAAAATCGCGGGCTGTCCAGTCAAACGAATCGGGACGCGCATGCGTCTGCTTTGGCTGTTTGTCGCGTTTGCGTTCCCGCTCAGGCGCGGCCGCCGCCTGCTTTATCGAAAGGCTTATCTTTCCGTCGTCATCGATTTTGATAACCTTTGCCTTTACGCGGTCGCCCCTTTTTACCACGGAATTTATATCCTTCACATATTCAGCGGAAATCTCTGAAATATGTACAAGCCCCGACTCCTTTGAGCCGAAAGTCACAAAAGCCCCGAACGGCATAACGCTTGTCACCGTTCCTTCAACTATGTCGCCAATACCAGCCATTATAACATTTTACCCCCGTCAATCCTCATCCGAAATATCCAGGAAGATTTTCGCGTTGCTCTTGACCAAACCAAGCTTTTCTGACGCAATGCGCTCAATGTACTCGTCGGTATTCACCTTTGTGCTGAGATCGTCTATCTCCGCCTGGCGGTCACGCTCATCCTCCGTCTTTTTCTCAAGGGCGGCTATTTCCGCGCGGTCACGCAAAATCTGAGGCTGCTGCATAAGCCCCTTGAACACCATGGCTCCCGAAAGAATTGCAACGAACCATAGTATAACCGTGCGTTTATGTGCGATATAAAAATCCGCTGCCATCCCTATAAGCCTTTTCATTTGCGTTCACCTCCCTTAATCCTCCGTTTTATGTTTCTCACAAACGGTTCTATTAAAATTTTATCCAAAAATCGCGCCGGTGTCAAGAGTATTTTGAAAATAAATTTAATTATTTTTAAAATTATATCAAAAAAACCGCAAAACACCCTGCGCAGCGGCTCAGAAACCGTAACCCGATACAGCATTATACCGCCCAGCATGGCAAACATTTCAAAGAACCGCAGCCTTAACGCGACCGTCTCCCATATGCACCATAAAAACGACGTTACCGAAACAAACCACCACAGCACATCAAGAAGTATGTTCCCTATTACGCCGTGAAAAAACGAATGGCGCATACCGTGAAGAATATCCCAAAACAGCATAATCCCCACGCCGCATATAAACGACAGACAAAACGCCCACGGCTCGCCGCTCACTTAAACAGCCCCTCAAGCATCCTGCCCTTGCGTTTTTCCTTTGAGTAACGCAAAAGCGACACCTCGCCGCTTATGAACAGCTCTCCCGTCTCCGTGTTAAGACGGCTTATATTAAGCCCCCGTCCTTGTATCGTCAGCTTGCCGCGGGTTGTGCTTAGATTTACCGCCGTGTCGGAAAAATCGGTAACCTCCTTCACGCCGCCCAGCGTCATCCTGTTTCTGTCCTCAAGCATAATCGAATGCTTAAGCTGTGTCATTTCATTCTTTACCATGTCCCGCCTCCGGAAAATAATAGTCTTTATTGAATAATATTCCCGTACGCAGCGGTTTAGAACCTACAGCGGCTTATAAAGCGACGCGGCGTCGCCCTTTAGCACATGCTCCGCGATTGAAGTCACCTCGTACCTGCTCACCCGTTCGCCGAACGCAATTTCGAGCACGTCCCCGACCTTTACATCATACGACGCCTTAACGGGCCTTCCGTTTACCGAAACGCGGCCGCTGTCGCACGCCTCGTTTGCGACGGTGCGGCGCTTTATAAGCCGCGACACCTTTAAAAACTTATCTATTCTCATCGCTTTCCCTCTCATTATGAACAAAAGTCGGGCAACACAAGAATTGCCCGACTATGTTTTTTCTCTACCTTAAACAAAGCAATCAGCCGTTTACGACTTCCTTTAATGCCTTACCTGCCTTGAATGCCGGAACCTTTGATGCTGCAATCTCAATCTCTTCGCCCGTTCTCGGATTTTTGCCTGTTCTTGCAGCTCTCTCTCTGACTTCAAAAGTACCAAATCCTACAATCTGAACCTTGTCGCCCTCTGCAAGCGCCTTTGTAATTGCGTCTACTGTTGCAGCTAATGCATTCTCCGCGTCCTTCTTTGACAATTCTGCGTTCTGTGCTATAACTGAAACCAATTCATGCTTATTCATAGTTTTTCCTCCTGATAAACGTAAATTTATTATCGGCAATTTTTGTAAAGTCGCCGTAAATACATACCTATTTTAGTACAAAAAACCCTTTTTGTCAATACTTTACTTCAATATTTTTGTTTTTTTTCGCAAAAACTTACTTAATCCGCTCCCAAAGCCTGTCCATTTCATCAATATTCAGCTTTCCGAGGTCCTTATTTTCTTTTATCGCCAGACTCTCCATTCTTTCGAACCTGCTTATGAATTTATTGGACGCGGCGGTAAGAGCCGTTTCGGGGTCGGTGCCCAAAAACCGGCCGAGGTTAACCACGGCAAACAACAGGTCGCCGTATTCCTCCCGTATGTGCGCCTCGTCTCCTTCCGAGCTTGCCGACCTGAGCTCGTCTATTTCCTCGTCCACCTTCGCGTACACATCCTCTATCTTCTCCCAGTCAAAGCCGAAGCCGCGCGCCTTCTTTTGTATCTTCTCCGCGCGCATAAGCGCCGGGAAATGCGACGGCACATCCTTTAGGGCGGCCGTGTACGTGTCTATACTCTTTTCCTTCTTCTTATTCTTTTCCCAGTTTGTCAGCGCCTCCTCCTCGTTTCCCGCATGGTCCGCGCCGAAAACATGCGTGTGCCTTGTTATGAGCTTTACGCATATCTCCTTCACTATGTCGTCAAAATCGAACGCTCCGCGCTCGGAAGCGATTTGAGCATGGAATACTACCTGTAACAGCACGTCGCCAAGCTCGTTTGCGAAATCATGGTCATTCCCCGAATCGAGCGCGTCTATGGCCTCATAGGTTTCTTCTATCATGCTTTTCTTTATGGACTGATGTGTCTGGACCTTATCCCACGGGCATCCGTCCGGTTCGCGCAGACGCGCCATTATCGCCCTTAAATCATCCATAGTGTATTTTTCCTTAATCTCCATTGTTTTATACCTCGCTATCGGTTTTTTAGTTATTATACCAGAACATCTCTGTAATTTCAAGTGCGTTTTGCCAATGCCGCCAAATTCAGCGCCATTCCGATAAAATACGCTATATCGGCGCCTATTATAGCCCCGTATATTCCCAGTTCCGGCCGCGACGCCAATAATACCGTAAACGCGAGTTTTATTAACGCCGCCGCGATAGACGCCGCAAACGCCCGCCACATTCTGCCCAGCGACTGTAATATTGACGCGCACACCTGCATTACGCATATAAACACCACCGACGGCGCCGCCATGCGGAGCATCGGCGCGCTGTAGGTATTATGAAACAGCAGCTTCAATATTAACTCGCCGAAAACGGCCAGGACCGCCGTGGCAGCGACTCCGGCAAAAAACGAAAGCAGAATTGCCCTTATCGACATTTTTCTTATGCGCGCGTCATTCCCCATAGCCGCGGCGCCTGAGATAACCGGAATTATGCTTATCCCTATCGTGGCGAGAAAGCCTGCGGGCAGATTGAGAACCGTAAGCGCGTATCCGGTATACGCCCCGTACACAAACCTTGCATCGTCAGGCGTTAGGCCGGATTGTATAAGGCTCATACGCAAAAGCGACGTGTCGCATACCGATACCGCCGAACCGGCGACCGACATAAAAAGCATGGGTAAAGCTATGGACAGCAGACTGTTTAAAATATCCCGCTGTCCGGCCTTTGCGCATTTGTCATGTCTTGAAGCTATCATATACCATATCACAAGAATTAATGTGGCTATCAGCTCGCCGGCGGTAACGCCCGCCGCCGCGCCCGCCGCCGCGAAGCGCGTGCCCAGACCGAGTAACAGCACGGCAAAGCCGTATCCGGCAAACAGCTTTATAAAAGACTCTATAACCTGCGAAACAGCTGTGGGCAGCATATTTGACTCGCCCTGGAACCCGCTCTTTACCGCCGCGCCCAAAGCGACGAGAAGAACCGACGGGGCTATTGCCCTTATCGCGTAAACCGCCCTTTCCTCCTTCATTGCAAGCGCAAAAAAATCCGCGCCGAACCACAGAACCACGGTCCCCGCCGCGCCCACCGCGCCGAGTATAAGCGTAGCCGTTCTCACGGTCGATTTCGCGTATGCTCTGTCGCCGCGCGCGTGTGCCTCCGCCGTGAGCTTCTGCACCGCGAACGGCATCCCCGAAATAACAAAGGACAGAAACATCACGTACACGCCGAACGCCGTGTTATATACTGCCATGCCCTCCTCGTGCATTATATATGTAAGCGGGATTTTAAGTATAGCTCCCAATATTTTGGATATTATATTTGCGCTCATAAGTATTATCGCGCCGGACATAAACGAATTTTTCATACTATTCCTTTCCAAAACCTTGTATTTCATTTTTTAATATGG
Source organism: uncultured Clostridia bacterium (assembly GCA_947628515.1). Taxonomy (GTDB): domain Bacteria; phylum Bacillota; class Clostridia; order UBA1381; family UBA1381; genus Ornithomonoglobus. The sequence continues at coordinate 20,969 of CANRAG010000040.1, forward strand.
TATAATCTATGTATATGAGTTGGTTTTGAAAGGAATACGATAATGAAAATAAAAAAAATGAACAGTGTCCGCGGTGAGATAACCGTGCCCGGCGACAAATCAATATCACACCGCGCCGTAATGCTCGGTTCATTGGCTGACGGAATTACGCATATAAGCGGCTTTTTAAAGGGCGCTGACTGCCTCGCCACAATAGACTGTTTCAGAGCGATGGGAATAGACATAGAAACTGACGGCGACAATATAACGGTACACGGCAAGGGGCTGCACGGTCTTAAAAAGCCCGAAAAAACGCTCTATACCGGAAACAGCGGCACAACCACGCGACTGCTTTGCGGTATACTTGCCGGTCAGCCGTTCGACACGGATATAACGGGCGACGCGTCGATATGCAAGCGTCCCATGGGCAGAGTTACAAAGCCGCTTTCCGCAATGGGCGCGAAAATTGACAATGAATACTGCCCTCTGCATATACACGGTACGCCGCTTCACGGCATGGAGTACAATATGACCGTCGCTTCGGCGCAGGTAAAAACAGCGCTTATTCTCGCCGGACTGTACGCAAACGGCGATACAATAATTCATGAGCTTGAAAAATCACGCGACCATACCGAACTTATGCTCGCCGCAATGGGCGCGGATATAACCGTTGACGGGCTTACAATAAGAGTGGGTAAAACAGACGCTCTTAAGGCGC
>CANRAG010000041.1 GCA_947628515.1 uncultured Clostridia bacterium
CGATAAACCGGCTTACCGACGACCAAACACGCGTACCGCTAAGAGTGGTCGCTAAACAAAAATTTTTTGCCGTCGCTATTATTCTTATGCTCTGCGCGGGAGCCTCCGAAATGGCCATGTCGCAATGGGCGTCATATTTCGCGGAAATGGGGCTTAAAGTGGACAAGACGACTGGCGATCTCTTAGGCCCGTGCGCGTTCAGTCTGCTCATGGGTTTATCCCGCCTGTTCTACGGCAGGATGGGCGACAGGATAAGTCTTGAAAAATTCATGACTTTAAGCTGTGCGCTCGGCATATTTTCATATCTGCTTGCCGCGCTTTCGCCCGCGCCCGCAGCGTCGCTTGCGGGCTGCGCGCTCGGCGGGCTTGCCGTCGGCATATTATGGCCGGGAACCTACAGCATTGCGGCGGCAAAATGCAAGGCGGGCGGAACCGCGCTTTTTGCCGTTCTCGCGCTCGCGGGGGATATAGGCTGCGTCAGCGGGCCGGGGCTGGTAAGCGCCGTATCCGACGCGGCGCCCGATTGGGGGCTTAGCGCAGGAATACTCGCGGCGACAGTCTTTCCGCTTATAATGCTCATAGCCGTGCGGACAATGAAAAGAATTGACAAATAAAAAAGCCGTGCCGGTATGAATGATTACCGGTACGGTTTTCTAACGTTATGACGCAAACTGCTTCAGAGCATCCTTCAGCCACCACTCGCCTATGTCAAGCGCCTTGTATAGATTATCCCTCGTGGCCTTTCTGAACACCTGCCCCTTGCCAAGCTCGCCGGTGTTGTCCATTACCTGGACAAGTATCTTCTGCGAAACGTCAATGTCGTTTACCTTTTTACTCTCTATAATGTCAAGAACCAGTATAAGCTTATCTTCGAGATTTCCGTAGTATATTCGGTTTCCGCATCTTATAATCGGCTTTCCGTTGTATGTCAAAACCTTTTTCTTCTTAGCCGCCGCCATTTCCTTTCGCTCCTTTCGGTAAATTTATCGTAGCGTATCCATTATAGCATATACTTTAAGGATTTTCAAGCGTTTATGCAAATTTTTTATTTTATTAATTTTTTCTGTTTTTTGTGGAAATCAGTGAAAAAATATGATATACTTAGTATATATAACGAGAAAGGGGGCTGTGACTATGTATACAGCGGATAAGGACAGATATAATAAAATGGTATATAACCGAAGCGGAAGGAGCGGGCTTAAGTTGAGCGCGTTTTCGCTCGGTATGTGGCATAACTTCGGCAGCGCCGATAGCTTTGACAATATGACGGATATGGTAACTACCGCATTTGACCTCGGCATTACGCATTTTGACCTTGCAAACAACTACGGGCCGTATCCGGGCAGCGCGGAGGAGAATTTCGGAAAAATCATGAAGCGCACGCTCGCGCCGTACCGCGACGAGCTTATAATTTCATCAAAAGCGGGCTACGGCATGTGGGACGGGCCTTACGGGGACCACGGCTCGCGGAAATATCTTGTGGCAAGCTGCGACCGGAGCTTGGAGCGCACGGGACTTGAGTATTTCGATATATTCTACCATCACCGCCCCGACCCCGAAACGCCGCTTGAGGAAACCGCGTCCGCGCTCGATTACATAGTTCGGAGCGGAAGGGCGCTCTATGCGGCTGTTTCAAACTATAACCCGGAGCAGACGCTTAAGCTCTCGCAGATTATGAAAGAGCTTGGCACTCCTCTTTTAATACATCAGGTAAGATATAACATGCTCGAAAGAGGATTTGAGAACGGACTTCAGACCGTACTCGAACACGAGGGCATAGGCTCGATAGCGTTCTGCCCGCTCGCGCAGGGACTGCTCACGGGCAAATACCTTAACGGTATACCCGAAGGCTCGCGCGCCACACATTCACAGTTCCTTAACGCGGACAGAGTTAATAACAGTCCGCTGCAAAAGGTCGCGGCGCTTAACAAGCTCGCCGCGGAGCGCGGACAGACGCTCGCGCAGATGGCTTTGCTATGGAATTTGCGCGGCGGCAGGCTCACATCGGTGCTTATTGGCGCGTCACGGCCGCAGCAGATCACAGAGAACGTAAAGGCGCTCGACGCTCCCGCGCTTACGGACGAGGAGCTTAAAAGGATAGATGAAATCCTTGCCTGAAGCTATGCTTTTACTTGATATTTACTTATAGGAGACTTATTATGAAAAGCTTTGATATTCGCACAAAAATATATTTCGGCGACGGCGCGCTCGACAGGCTCATAGATCTTCCGTATAAAAAGATAATGGTCATAACGGATCCGTTCATAGAAAAGAGCGGGTTGCTTACGCTTGTCACCAATAGGCTGTCACAGGCGTTTGTTGACTACACAATATTTTCAGACGTAGTGCCCGACCCACCGGTCGGGAAGATAGAAAACGGGGTAAGGGAGCTTTTAAACTACGACCCCGACTGCATAATCGCCATAGGCGGCGGCAGCGCGATCGACTCGGCAAAGGCTATACGCGAATTCTCTGTTCGCGCTTCCGGTAAGGAGATTGCGCTGATTGCCATACCCACCACCTCCGGCACCGGCTCGGAGGTAACAAGCTTCGCGGTTATTACGGACACGGATAATGACGTTAAGTATCCGCTTGTCAGCAATTCCATGCTCCCGACAGAGGCCATTTTGGACGCGGATTTGGTAAAGAGCGTCCCCGCCTCCGTTACGGCGGATACCGGAATGGACGTGCTGACCCATGCGATAGAGGCGTATGTAAGCATAAACAATAATGAGTTCTCCGCCGCGCTCGCGGAAAAGGCCATTGAGATATGCGGCACGTTCCTGCTCCGCTCGTATCTTGACCACAACGACACACACGCGAGAAAGAAGATGCACGTGGCGTCATGCCTTGCCGGGCTCGCCTTTAACAGCGCGTCGCTCGGACTTAACCACAGTATAGCCCACGCGCTCGGCGGACGCTTCCACATCCCGCACGGGCGGGCAAACGCCATTGTGCTGCCGTATGTGATTGAGTTCAATTCGGGTATAAACAAACATTCAAAGAGCAAAAAGGAATATCCGAAATGCGTTGAAAAGTATTGCAATGTGGCTAAGCTGCTGGGCGTTAATAACTTCAATGAAATCACGACCATACGCGCGCTTGTGGGCTGGATTCAGTTCATGAACAAGGAAATGAACATCCCGCTTTCCGTTTCACAGTGCGGGGTTGAAAAAAGCGAATACATGAACGCGGTTGACGCTATGGCGGAAAAGGCGCTCGCGGATACCTGCACAGCCACCAATCCGCGCGTACCGTCAAAAGCCGAGGTCATGCTGATTTTAGAGCATATGTATGATTAAGACACAATGACGGCGGAAAATGCCCGACCGTCATGGAGCGGATGGAGCCCGCGGTGGTTTAAACGGCGGCTGTCAGCTTATCCACAGCCGCGTCCATACGCTCCATATCCTTATCCTCCGGCTTAAACAGCACGTCTACAGGTCTTGTTACGCCGCGCATTCCCATTGCGGTCAGGGTTTTGTCTATAAGCCTTATGCCGTCGCCCGCCCAGCCGAACGAGCCGAAAACAAAATACGGCATTCCCCTTTTATTCATTAAATCCATTCTTGTGATAACATCCCATATCCGCTCCGGAGCGTTGCGGTTTATTGTGTTTGTTCCTATCGCAAGCATATCGGCACGATTTACGGCGTCGATAACCTCGGACAGGTTCGATGAGGACACATCGTATACGTTCACCTCGCAACTGCCGCAAAGCCTTTTTGCCGCGCGCTCGGCAAGCGCGCCGGTAAATCCGTACTCGCTCGAATATACCACAACCGCTCTGCGGCCGCTCGAAGTTTCCGCGGCCGACCATTTTTCATAGCTTTCCAGCAGCTCCGCCACTGTCGCGCTCTCGCACACGGTCCCCTGCGGGCATGTCATACCGTACGCCGGATATACGGCTTTAAGCCGCTCCGTCCTCAATCGTTTTATTGCCGTTCTCACATACGGCTTGTTGACCGCAAGACGCTTGTCAAAATATTGTCTGAGCCCCACAGCGGAGCCGTCAAAGCCCGAAAATGCCTCGCCGGAGAACAGTACGCCGTCATAGACAGCCATTATAGTATCCACCCAGCGCAAATTCGGCATAACCATGAATCGTATTCCGCTAAGGCTCATATTATCCTTTACCAGTCTTTCGTTTACCGCGCGGTTTAGGATTGCCTTGATGTTTCTCAGACATGCCGAACCGGCATATATCTCAATATCCGGATTGCGCGTCAAAACCCCGTCAAGACCGCCCGTGAATTCCGGATTTGACGTAAGCAAAACAGCGGCGTCGCATGACGCCGCGATATTTATATAGTCCGCCGAATATTCTTCGGGTACGCCGCCTATCACAAATGTTTTGCCGTCGGCGGCTATTTTATAAAAATTGTAGTTCCCCGCCGTATGTACAGCTATATTACTTGCAGACAACGGACCACCAATCCTTTCTTCTGTTCATATCAATCACGTTAAAGCCGCATGCCTCGAGTGCGGCCTTTACCTCCTCCTGTCTGCCGTCAATGATACCGGAGGCGATAAACACGCCGCCATCCTTCATATACCCGCGCGCGGCCGGAGCAAGCCCTATTATAACATCCGCTACAATATTCGCCGCGACAACCTCATATTTATGACGTGAAATTATCTCCCTAACCTTCGGGTCGGTTACAACGTTGCCGCTTATGACTGTATAAACGCTTTTGTCAATACCGTTCATTGCGGCATTTTCATACGCCGTATCGACACAGTTCGGGTCTATGTCCACAGCGACCGCCTCTTTCGCGCCGAGCAGCAGCGATATTACGGACAGAATACCGCTGCCGCAGCCCAAATCGAGCATCCGACAGCCGGGGGTTATATACCGTTCAAGCTGCTCTAAGCAAAGCTGCGTCGTCTGGTGCGAGCCGGTGCCGAAGCTCATGCCGGGATTTATGTTAAACACAATCCTGTCCGTGGGCGCCCGAAGCTCCTCCCATTCCGGCTTAATAAGCAGCCGCTCGCCTATTTCAATCGGGTGAAAATATTTCTTCCACGCGTTTGCCCAGTCCTCGGTACGCGTACCCTCTATTTCAATCTCAAGTCTGCCGAACGCGTTATCCGCGTCCGTTTCGGCAAGCTCCGAAATCGAGCCGCGTATACCCGTAAGCAGCTCGCGGCCGGAAATATCGTCGCTTACATACGCGATTACGCGCGTTTCGCCCTTCATATGCTCTATCAGACCGTCGTCGACATAATCCCAAAAATCCTTTGTTTCTTCGAGGAAATCGTTAAACTCGTTCTCGTCCTCTATCACAAGTCCGGTTATGCCCAGCTGCATAAGCCGACCGCTCACAGGCTCTATACCTGAGGATGTGGTATATATCGTTACCTTAATCCAATCCATTATAAAACCTCCGAAATCAGACGTCAAGGAAGTCCTTTAGCTTCTTCGAACGGCTCGGATGGCGCAGCTTACGCAGCGCTTTTGCCTCAATCTGGCGTATGCGCTCTCGCGTTACCTGAAATTCCTTGCCCACCTCTTCAAGCGTGCGCTGGCGGCCGTCAATAAGACCGAAGCGCAGCTTCAGCACCTTAGCTTCGCGCGGAGTGAGAGTCTTTAGCACCTCAACAAGCTGCTCTTTCAAAAGAACATAGCTCGCGGCCTCCGACGGCGCGGGAGCGTCGTCGTCAGGGATGAAGTCGCCCAAATGGCTGTCCTCCTCCTCTCCTATCGGCGTTTCGAGCGATACCGGCTCCTGTGAAATCTTGGAGATTTCCCGAACCTTTTCCACAGACATATTAAGTCCCTTAGCAAGCTCCTCCGGAGTGGGCTCGCGCCCGTACTCCTGTACGAGCTGACGCGATACGCGCACAAGCTTATTGATTGTCTCAACCATATGAACCGGTATTCTTATTGTTCTTGCCTGGTCGGCAATGGCCCTTGTTATAGCCTGCCTTATCCACCATGTAGCGTAGGTCGAGAACTTGTATCCTTTTGTATAGTCGAACTTGTCAACCGCTCTTATAAGACCGAGATTACCCTCCTGGATAAGGTCCAGAAACAGCATGCCGCGCCCCACATATCTCTTCGCGATACTTACCACAAGACGCAGATTTGCCTCGGCAAGCTTCTTCTTAGCTTCCTCGTCGCCTTCTGACATGCGTTTCGCGAGAGCCGTTTCCTCTTCGGCAGAGAGAAGATTTACCTTGCCTATTTCTTTAAGATACATCTTTACATGGTCGTCTATATTTATGCCCTCAGGCACGGAAAGATCCTCTAATTCCTCTTTGGAAACCTCGATTTCCTCAAGCTCCTTTTCCATGTCCTCGACAAGCTCTATTTTTTCGCTTTCAAATCTGTCATACGCTTTTTCAAGCTCTTCGGCGCTCACATCAAAGCCCTTGAGCGCGTCGGCAATCTCTTTAAAGCTCAGATATCCGCGTTCCTTGCCGCGTTCAAGAAGCTCGCGCTTTATACGGCGCTTCTTTTCGATTGCTTCCTTGTACGCCTCAAGCTCCTTTGGCGTCATATTTGAAAGATCTTTTTCTGTGCTCATATTTTCTCCTCCGAATTAAATTTTACCCGACCACTCTCCGCGCTCGCGGGCAAGGCTGCTCTTTTGCTTTAACAGCTCGCCAATCTCGCGCGGATCGTTTGCCGCTTTTATCTTAGCTTCAAGCTTGCTCAGCTTAATGGTATAAATCAAATCATAAAGCGTTTTTTCCTCATCCGAATATTCCTCGCGGTTAAAGAATACCGCTCCTGCCGCGTTCTCCGCTCTCCGGTCGCCGGAGAACTCATTTATAACGGACGCGGCTTCAAGCTGCTCGCCCGCCTCGGTTTTTTCATACATGATACGGGCAAGCTTTACATACACATCGTCCGAAAATTCTTCGGGCTTCATTATCCCGCTCGCTTTCCGGCACAGCCGTCTTGATTTGGACATGAGCGACAGTAATCGCTTCTCCGCTTCAAGCACGGTGTTTGTGACGCGTTCCTCCGGCGGTTTGCCGCTGTTTATGCGGTTAAGCTCCCGACGCTTGAATTCTTCCTTTGTCCTCATAGACGACGGTCTGTATGTCCGCCCCTTTATTTCCTTGTACTTGCCGAATATGGACTGCTCGGAAATACCGGTATCCGCCGCCGTACTTTTTATGTACGCCTCCACCTCGACGGGATCGGACAGGCCGGCAAACACCTTTGCCGCCTCCTCCACAAATTTTATCTTGCCGTCGGTGTCGTTTAAGTCATAGCTGCGCTTTATTAGCGAAATCCTGAACTCGGTTGACGGCATCGCCTTATCTATCGCGCTTCGGAAGCCCGAAACCCCGTATTTTGTTATGAACTCGTCCGGGTCCTTCGCTCCTGTTATGCGTATAACCCTTGATTTACCGCCGACGGACGCTATTACGTCAATGGCGCGGAGCGCCGCTTTCGTACCGGCCTCGTCCATGTCATAGCATATAAGTATTTCATTGCCGTAACGGAGCATGAGCTTCGCCTGATTTTCCGTTATAGCCGTTCCCAAAGTCGCCACACAGTTTGAAATGCCCGCCTGATGCACGGTTATAACGTCCATGTAGCCCTCGCACAGTATTATATCCTTTTCATTGGAGCTTTTTGCAATGTTTAACGCGAAAAGATTACTGCCCTTGTCAAACACGGGCGTTTCGGGTGAGTTGAGATATTTCGCGAGACGCCTGCCGTCCGGCAGTTTGTCGCTGCCCAGTATTCTTCCGCCGAAGCCTATCACCTTTCCGCGCGCGTTTATTATCGGGAACATCACCCTGCCCCGAAATTTGTCAATCACCCCGCCGTTACGCGTGACCGCAAGCCCGGCCTCAACAATCTGCTCCGCGGTATACCCCTTGGATTTTAAAAAATCCGTAAGGCTGCCGGCGCTGTCGGGCGCATAGCCCAGTCCGAATTTTATAATGGTTTTTTTTGAAAGCTTCCTCGCGCTGAAATATTCGCGTCCGGCTCTGCCCTTGTCGGCGTCTATGAGAGTGTCATAGAAAAATCTCGCCGCGAATTTGTTCATCTCGATAATTCTTTCTTTCCTGCGCGTCAGTTCCGTAGACTGCCTCGCGCCGTTTTCCGGTATGGTTATACCCGCGCGCTCCGCCATCTGCCGCACCGCGTCCTGAAAATCCAATCCCTCCAGACGCATGACAAGCTGGATGAAATTCCCGCTCGCGCCGCAGCCGAAGCAATGGAACAGCTGCTTATCCCGATTTATATGGAATGACGGGGTTTTCTCGTTATGAAAGGGGCAGCATGCCATATAGCTTCTGCCGCTCTTTTTCAGCTGCATAAACGATGAGGCATAGTCAACAATATCGTTTGCCATGCTTATTTCATTTAACAGCTCGTCCGATACAAAAGCCATATTTAACCTCCGCTTCCAATATATTATTTACATAAAATACAATTATATACCCTCTCGCTAAAACTGTACACATTATATTTACCGCAAATCCAAAAAAAATAACATAAAATATGAGATTATTTTCACTAAATTAATATTTCGACACCGAACCCGCTTTTACCTTGTTTATAAACAGATTTTTGTGATTTGTGTGAATTATCATTAGCTTTAAGCATGCTCTTTTGTCTATTTTCATAAAAGGGTATCCGCCCGTATGGGGCAGATACCCTTTTTTATCCGAACCGGATTTATATAGCGGCTACTTTGACTCGCATACGATAACCCTTACGCGCCCGCCGCTGCTTTCAGCCTTATCATAATAGCAGGTGTAGTTATAGTTTCCGCTTATCGCATCGTTTAACGATATGCTCTGATAATTGCCGACATCTATTTTGCGATATACTTTGACCTTGTCGCTCAGAAGATATTTCTTCTGACCTATTGTCACATCGGATGTGGTGAGGCTGCCGCTTGCGCCGCTGTACACACCAAGCCCCGTTACGGTATATATCGTTGAGCCGTCCATTACAACCTGCACGCCCCGACCGCTCGTCACGCCGAATGAACCGCTGTACTGAACGGAGTCAATATCAATCCTCGTATCGCGCGGAGCGTCCGGATGGTCGGACGTCTTTGCGTTATTGGTGATAATACCGTATGCGTACATATCGCCCGTCACATTACGGAGTATCAGTTCCGTTATTTCACCCGCCGCGTTGGTCGCGTAATACGCCACGTTTGAAGCGGAAAGTGTCAGACCGTCAATACGCTGCATAAACGTGGTCGTATACAGCGGATACCGTGAATTGTTTATCGTGTCGAGTATCTTAATCCCGCGCGCCGCTTTCCTGCTGCCTATCGTCATTTCACTGTAGCTTACAAAGCCCGAAAGGTTCGAATTGTCGTTTACCGCATGAACCGTCGCAGTTCCGTTTTTAACGACCGCGTTTACCACTCTGCCCTTGCTGCTTTCGGCGCTCGACACGGTCGGATATGTGTACTTTGTTCCGTCGGCGGATACAATGTCTATATAATAGCTCGTATAGGTTGTGCCGTCGGAATTGTTAAAACTCTTTTTACCGGTTTCCACAACGTATCCGGTAACGGAGGACGCCGAGGCGGTTGAGTTCGTCACAACGCCCGCGACCTTGTTCCCGTCCTTACCGAACAGGATGGTAATGGTGTCGCCATAGTTGAGCGAGCCGCTCGATGAAAGGTCGCCGAACGCCTCCATTCCCTCAACGGGATAGCTGACTCCCGATACCGTGATTGTGTCCGGCGAGTCCTTCGACGGCGACGCGCTCTCATAAACTCCGGTTGCTTTCTTGCTGTACGCCATAACCATATTCAGGTCGCCGCTGTAGTATACAATATCGTTTGTCTTTATATCATCGGCAGTAACCTTTTCACCGTCGCGCATTATCTTTGTGGCGCCGTCGGTTGCAAACCCGCCAAGCGAGCCGTCCGCAATAACCTTTTTCGGTCCCACAAGACTGCCCTCGCTGTAATTTATATAGTCAACCTCGTTATTATCGTTATAGCTTACAACGATTATATCGCCCATCTCCATTTCGGACATAAGCTGTGAATATGTGTACTGCTGCGAGTTTTTATAGCAGGTCGTGGTGCTCGCAAGCTCAAGCTGAACCATATTTATATTATCGCCGTATTCGTAGCAATATATGTTGTTCCCGGATGTATTGTAAACAACATATTTATTCGATACCACGTCCCCGTCCGGCGAGAACGCCACATAGTATTTGCCGCTTTTTATAACCATGTCGCCCGTAAGCCCCACATAATCGGCGTCAAACGCCGCGTCCCTTATGCGATACTTGCCGCCCGACGTCGCAATCTCGTCGGACGCAAGCTTTGAGTCCACGGAGGAATCCGAGATAATTCTAACATCCTCGATTATCTCACAGTCGTGAACGGATATGAGATCCGTGTTTAAATCCTTCATGCGCGTGTCAAGCGAATTGCACACGAGCCGCGCCACCTGCCGCCGTGTAAGCGGCTCACCCGCTGACGAGTACACGCCGTCCGTCATTTCCATGCTTTCCGCCATGCCTATCTGCCCGTACGGATACGACGCGCCGAAGTCCGCGTTGGAATAGCCCAGAACCTTTAGCATCATCGTAATAGCTTCCTCGTAGGTCACGGTGCCGTCAGGTCGGAATGTGCCGTCAATATATCCTTCAACAATTCCGGCCGAAACCGCCGCCTGAATATACGGAGCGCCCCAGAAATCGTTTCGCACATCCGAAAACGGCGAGAACGACATCCCCACAGCCACCTGATTTTTATAGCTTGACGACGCCACGGCTATTTTGGCCATTTCCGCTCTTGTCACGTACGCGTCAAGATTGAAGTTGCCGTCCTGGTCGCCGACCATAATATTAAGCGCGGACAGCAGGGATGTAATCTCCGTATCCGACTGCCATGCCGGGTTTGCCGCCGACGCGGGCAGCGCCATAGCGGACGGAACGGCAAGCGCCGCCGTAAGTATGGCCGATACTAATTTTTTCATATATAATACTCCTTCTATCATCATTCACTGCGCAGAGCGTCAATAGGATTGAGCCGCGCTGCCTTGCGCGCCGGAAGAAATCCGAACGCCACGCCTATACCCACGGATACGCCGAAGGACAGCATAATCGCGCCCACCGACGGAGCCACGTCCATGTCGAGCGCGTTGCCCGCGAGCATGGAAAACGAGGAGCCGAGCAGAATACCTATTACTCCGCCGATACAGCTTACCACGCCCGACTCCATTACAAACTGACTCATTATATGCCTGTGCTTTGCGCCCAATGACTTTCTTATTCCTATTTCCCTCGTGCGCTCGCTTACGGAAACAAGCATAATGTTCATAATCCCTATGCCGCCGACCAAGAGAGAAATTCCCGCTATCGACACGAGCATCATTTCCATTTTGCCCATTATGTCGGTCATTGTATCAATTAGCGATTTGAGCGACGTTACGCGGTAATATTCGTCGTCGCCCATCTTCTCAAGAAGAAAACTTTCGACCAGCGCCTTTGCGCGTTCGACCATATCCTCGTTTACAACGTCAACCGTATACTGATTGACTATGTTCGTGCCGTTCATTTTAAGCGCCGTCGTATACGGTATGTATACGGCGTTATCGGAGGATGACTCGGTCGAGTCCTCCTTTTCCTCCAGCACGCCCACGACGGTAAACGGCGAGCCGTTTATTTTCATAACCTTTCCAATCGCGTTCTCGCAGGTGCCGAACATCTCCAGTGCCTCGTATGTGCCAATAACGGCGCTGCGCGATTTGTTCTCGCAGTCCGCGTAGCTTATGAACCTGCCAAAGCTCAAATTCAGTCTCTGTATGCTCATGTACGCCTCGGACACTCCGCTGCATGTGCCGGATATAGCGTCGTCGCCGCTCATATCCTCCGTTTTAAACGAGCCGGATACCGTTGAGGACGGGGACAGATTTGAAAGCATATCCGGATGGGCTTCGACAAACTCATAGAATTCGTCCGGCTCAATCTGAAATATCGAACGCGGGGTTATGGTCACGGTAAGCGCAGTCATTCCCATGTCGTCAAACATGGACGTTATCTCCTTTGTAAAGCCGTTCATGATGGACACAAGTATGATAACCGACGCTATGCCTATTATTATACCCAGCATGGTAAGCAGCGATCTCACCTTATTGCTCACTATGCTCGAAAGAGCCATGGTAAAGCTTTTTGTAATTCCCATCAAGCCTCACCCTCTTTCGTATCGCCGCGTCCGGCGGTGTGGCCGTGCGCGACAATCTCGTCGCCCTCGACCGGGCCGTCATACACAATTCTTCCGTCCGTTACCCTTACAATTCTCGACGCCCGCGCCGCTATCGAATTGTCGTGGGTTATAAGGATAATAGTATTGCCCTCGCGATTTAGCTGCTGCAAAAACAGCATGACCTCCCTGCCCGTTTTTGAATCGAGCGCGCCGGTCGGCTCATCCGCGAGTATTACCGACGGATCGCCCGCAAGGGCGCGGGCTATGGATACGCGCTGCTGCTGGCCGCCCGACAGCTGCGACGGGCGGTTTTTTGCCTTGCCCGCAAGCCCCACGCGCTCAAGCGCGGCCATCGCCCTCTGCCGCTGCTCCTTTTCCGGCAGACCGGCGTACAAAAGCGGCAGCTTAACATTCTCTATTACCGACAGCTTCGGAATGAGGTTGTACTGCTGGAATATAAATCCGAGCATCTTGTTCCTGACCTCCGCAAGCTCGTCGTTGGAATAATTGTTTATCTCCCTGCCGTTAAGCCTGTAGGTTCCGCTCGTGGGGACGTCCAGACAGCCTATTATATTCATGCACGTGGACTTTCCCGAACCCGACGCGCCCACTATCGCGACAAACTCGCCTCTGTCAATCGTGAGCGTTATACCGTCGAGCGCGTGCACGTCGCTGTCGCCCATATGATAAATTTTATATATATTCTCCAATTCCACCAAATGAGGCATAATACAATACCTCCCTTAGCGCGTTCCGCCGCTCTGACGGTTTCCGCCCGCGCCGCCGCTCTGACGATTGCCGCCCATATTGCCGCCGTAGCCGCCGCCCATCGGCGGACCGCCGTAGCCGCCCATTCCGGGGCCGCCCATCTGCTGTTGCTGCGTGCTTGTATCGGCGCCCTCTGCCTCCTTGCCCGACGCCTTTATAGAACCGAGCAGCTCCTGGCCTTCCTTAACGCCTTCTTTTATCTCGATAAATTTCGAATCGCTCGCGCCGGTCCTTACCTCAACGCTGTAATAACCGTCCGGCGCCTTGTCGTTTTCGTCCTTTTTATCGCCTTTTGCGTATACCCTGTTCCCGCGCTGAACCGCCTCGACAGGTATGGCAAGCACATCCTTTGCGCTCTCAACCTCTATTACGCAATCGACGTTCATTCCCGGCAGCAACGCGCCGTACTCCTCTATTGTAATATCCACCGGATAGGTCGTCACGCCGTTTTCTGACGTGCCGTTTATGCCGACCTTTGTAACCGTTCCGTCAAACACGCCCTCGGCGGCGTCCGCGGTAACCTTAACAGGCATACCCACCTCTATGTCCTCGATATCCGACTCATCTATGTCAAGCTGCACCGTAAGCACGGACATGTCGTATATAACCGCCATCGGGTCGCTTGCCGAGCCCGTATTCTGCTCCAGCTTATCCCCCGCCTTCTTATTCTTCGTGATTATCGTGCCGTCAATCGGCGCTTTAACCTCGTAATCCTCCAGCTTCTTCCGCGCGTTTTCAAGACCTATTCTCGCGTCGTCGAGTGCTAACGCCGCGCTGCTTATAGAGGAGTCCAGCGAATATGTGTCATTGTCTATAACAAGCTGTTCAAGCTTCGTGTACGCGTCGTCCAAATCAAGCCGAGAATTGCTTAGCGTCGTCTGCGCGTTCTTAAGACTGTTTGTAACATTATCCGACTCTATATATCCGACAACCTGGTCCGCCGTGATATGGTCGTTTTCATCAATATATAAATTGTTTATACGGCCGTTTACCCTGGCTGTAACATAGTTCTCGTCATAATTTTCGAACGTGCCCAAATCACTGCACGAAACGCCGTTAACCGACGCCGAAGCCTGTTCTCCGGCGCTGAGTCCGCCCGGATTTTCAACCGCGATTGTTACATATCTCACTATCGCGTGCGCCTGCGTCGCCGTTGTCGCGCCCGCAACGCTCTCGACATAGCCCTCAAGGCTGTCGCCCGACGACGCTATTGTAAGCTCCGCCGCGCTGCCCGCGCTTATGCCCGCCGCGTCCGCTTCGTTAAACGGAATTTGAATTTTGAGCTTTGACGCGTCATATACCGACGCAATCTTTGTCCCGTCCGTAACCGAGTCGCCCTCTTTTACGAGCACCTCCGAAACGGTTCCCGAACAATTTGCCCGAATAGTCAGATTATCGACATCCTTACCGGCGGTATCCAATGCGCGCTGCGCGTTTGAAACATTATCAAGCGCCTTGGCAACCGAGTTCTTTGTCGTCTTTTCGTTATTGGAGTTGCTTTTTATCGTATCGTTCTTTTTCTTAACGGCGTCGGCAAAGCTCTGCTGCGCCTTTGTAAGGTTGTTCTGTGATGTGTCCACATTCCGCTGAGCGTCCTCGGAATCTATTGTGTACAGAAGCTGATCCTTTTTTACAATATCGCCCTCATTAAAGGTATCCGTAAGAATTTCTCCCGTTACAAGCGCGGTTACATCATATGTATCGTTTGCCTCAAGAATTGACGAGCCGTCAATGGTTCGCGTTATATCTCTGCGCTCAACCTTTACATTCTCGTATTCCACCTCATCCTTGCCGCCCGACGGCAGCTTAACCGCGATAAATACCGCTATAGCTGCCACGGCCGCCGCGGCAATACCGAAAATAATAATCTGCTTTTTGGTCGGCTTCTTAAGTTTATTCTTTAAATCCGATATTTTTTTCTTCACGCCCGGTTTTCCCGCGGCCGTATCCTCTGAAATTCCGTTCTCATGCGTTTCGTCCTCCCGCCGTTTTTCCTGCTCAACATCGATGCGCTCAGTCATCACACAGCCTCCTTACAGTCACAATTATGATTTAATTATATATCTTTTAGAAAAACTTTTCAAGAACCTGTATTTATAATTAATAAATCATTAACAATTTGTTTTTAATAAATTTATTTTTTTTCGCCCGTGAATTCCGGTATAAAGCTTTCGCTCGCGGCGCCGCCGTCCTGGATGAAAACATTTTCCATGCCCAGTCTTGCGCATAAATCCACAGCGGCATTGTACGCGCGCATGTCCAGCTTATGATTAAGCGGCTCAAGCTCCGCTATATGCCTTACGGGAGTATATTGGCTCATAAGGCTGAAATACACATTATCCCCGAAACGGCTGTGGACATAGTTAATTATATGCGCCGTATCGCTAAGATGCCCCGGCAGCATCAGATGCCGTATAAGCACGCCCTTTTGCATAATTCCGTTTTCATCGAAAACGGGGCGTCCCGTCTGATTATACATCTCGTCAAGCGCGGCTGTGACATTTTCATGATAATCCCCGGCTCCCGAGCAAATACCCGCGACGTCGTTGCTGTAATACTTGAAATCGGGCATATATATGTCCACATACCCTTTAAGGCTCCGTATCGCTTCCGCGCGCTCATACCCGCTTGTGTTATACACGACAGGCAGGCTCAACCCACGGCCGCGGGCCATGTCGAGCGCGACCTTTATCTGCGGCGCAAAATGCGTCGGGGTTACAAGATTTATATTGTTCGCGCCGCGGCTTTGCAAATCAATAAAAATCTCAGCGAGCTCCTCTTCCGTGACCGGATACCCTAAATTATCCGCGCTTATTTTATAGTTTTGACAGAACACGCATTTCAACGTGCAGTTTGAAAAAAACACCGCGCCCGAACCGGCGCTGCCGCTTATGCACGGCTCCTCCCAGAAATGCAGCGCGGCGCGGGCTATATGTACCGTTCTTCCCGCGCCGCAAAATCCGGTCTTGCCGTTAAGTCTGTCCGCGCCGCACTGCCTCGGACAAAGTCTGCATTGTGTAAGCTCATCCATCATCACTATTCACTCCTAAAAGCGATGGTTTGACATATACCGTGTTATACCCGTCATAAATAACCATGCCCGGCTTCGCGCCGTTGGGCTTTTTCACATTCTTTATAATCGTATAATCCACCGGCACCTGCGCGCTTTCCCTTGCCTTTGAGTAGTACGCCGCAAGCCGCGCCGCCTCAAGCATCGTGCGCCTTGGCACATCCTTGTTTAGCCCGAGCTTTATTATCGTGTGCGAGCCGTGTATATCCTTCGTGTGAAACCACCAGTCGGAGCTGTTCGCGTATCTCAAAGTGAGATAATCGTTCTGCGTGTTGTTCCTGCCCACATATATGTCAAACCCGTCGCTTGACACGAAATGCATCGGCTTTGAGCTTTCCTTTTTGCGCTTCTTTGCCGCCGTGGATTTGCGCTTTATATACCCCTGCTCCGTAAGCTCGGCTCTTATCGCGTTTATATCCTCAGCACTTTCGGCGTTTTCAACCATAGCGAGGGTGCTTTCGATATATTCCAAATCCGCCCGTCCCGCGCGCAGCTGCTTTGCCGCCTCCGTCAGCGCTGTTTTCGCCTTGTTGTACTTCTTGTAATACCGCTGCGCGTTCTGCGACGGCGTCATTGACGGGTCAAGCGTGATTTTTACCGTCCGACATTCCGGGTCATAGAAGTTTTCCACCTCCACCGACCTCATACCTTCTTCCATACGGTAAATATTTGCGGTCAGCAAATCGCCGTTTACGCGGTAGTCGTCAAGCTTTTCCGCGTCCTTTAAGGTTTTTTCCAAAATGGAAAGCTTTTTTGATATTCTTTCTATATTGTTGTTTAACAGCCTTGTCAGGTCCGCGCTTTTCTGGCGCATTCTCTCATGCATATCCCGTTTCAAATAGAACGCGTCAACCAGCTCGTTCATGCTCCCATAGCTCTCAACCGCAGCCAACGACTCATATTGCTTTATATCTATGGCTGAAAACTCTATTATCTTCCCCGTGTTATTATCCGTGATAAGACACGGCGAAAAATCTCCTGCCCTTACCGCGCCGGCAAGCCTTATAAGCTCCAGCTTTATCGCGGCGTAACGGTTCGTATTGATATTTTGCGCAATTATGTCCGTTGTGCCGTATACCGAATATATTACCTCCCGCGCCGTAAGCGGACTTATACCGGCGATATTTGAAATGAGCGCCTTATCCGCCTTGTTGGGCAAGGAAAAGTCAAGCTCGCTGTCCATACCGAAATCTATAAGCGCGCATTTATCCTGCGCGGGCGGCGCCTCATATACCCCGCCGGGCATAATTTCGCGCACCGAGCTTACCGACTCGTCGATATGCTTTATCGAATCTACAACGCGGTTGTCGCCTGAGACAAGTATGATGTTTGAGTGCCGCCCCATCATCTCCGCAACAATCCGCTTTGTGGTGAGGTCGCCCAGCTCGTCATAGCTCTCCACCGATATTTTGACTATTCTTTCAAAGCCCTCCTGCTCTATCGCGGTGATTTTCCCGCCGCCTATATGCTTCCTTAGCATCATACAGAATAACGGCGCGGTCTGCGGATTTTTTTTTGCCGTATCGGTAAGATGAATTCGCGGATGCGCGGAACTCGCCGACACGACGAGCTTAAAACTCGCCTCGCGGCATCTTATATGCATTACTATCTCATCGCGTTCGGGCTGTGAAATCTTATCTATGCGCCCGCCCACAAGACATTGCAGCTCCGCTGTAAGCGCGCTTATCGCAATCGCGTCAAGAGCCATAAAACCACCTCCTCAATCTATTATTTCCAATTTTGCAAACGCCGCCATAAGCCGCTTTGTTCCGGCTGTGTCGAAATCAATCAGCAAAATAGCGTCCTTGCCGAACGCCTTCGCCTGCTTAACCGTTCCGTCGCCGAACTTTCTGTGCCGCACGCGGTCGCCCGCCTTAAATATTGAACCGTCTATCGCGGGCGCCGTGTTCGGCTTAGGCTTACTGTATATCTCCCTGCGCTCCGGCACGATCTGTATACCCGCGTTCTCCAGCTTCTGCATGCCGCGGCTCCCCGCCGCGCCCGCCGGCTTTATATACTGCTTGGGAATTTCCTTTATAAATCTCGACTCATTGTACGGAACGCGTTTACCAAATCTAAATCTGCTTACGGCGCGCGTAAGATATAGCTTCTCCTTGGCTCTCGTTATCGCGACATAGCAAAGCCTGCGCTCCTCCTCCAGCTCTTCCGCGTCGATACCCGCGTAGCTTGCGGGGAATATTCCGTCCTCCATGCCCGCGATAAACACAACCGGAAACTCCAGCCCCTTCGCGCTGTGTACCGTCATTAACGCCACATAGTCCCCGTTTTCATCATAGCCGTCAATATCGGACATAAGCGTTATGCTTTCAAGAAACTCACCAAGACTGCCCGATATTGTCTCGTCCGCCGCATACTCTTTTACAACATTTATAAATTCGCCGATATTCTCTATGCGCGTTTGCGACTCCACCGTGTTTTCAACCGTCAGCATGGCCATGTATCCGCTGTCCTCGATCACGCGCAAAACAAGCTGCTCTATGGTAAGCTGTGTCGCAAGCTTTCTTAAATCCTTAATGAGCGATGTGAACCGGTTAAGCCTTGTCGCAGCCGGCTTCAGCTCATCATACAGGCTGACATTTTTCAGTATCTCGAAATTGCTTACCCCTTGCTTTGCAGCTATCGCGTTCAGCTTGTCAAGCGTGGACTTGCCTATTTTGCGCTTCGGCTCGTTTATTATCCTGTGCAGACTAAGGTCGTCATTCGGGTTGTATATAAGCCTCAAATAAGCTATTACATCCTTTATCTCCTTGCGGTCATAGAACCTCAGACCGGCGAGCACCTTATAAGGAATGGCCTCCTTCATAAACGCTTCCTCAAGCGCTCGCGACTGCGCGTTGGTTCGGTACAAAACCGCGCAGTCACCGTAGCGGCCTGTTTTCTTGTGCCGTTTTGCGGTCTGCGAGGCTATAAACCGCGCCTCCTCGTGCTCGTCGCTCCCCACATATAAGGAAAGCTTCTCGCCCTCGCCCTTATCGGTCCACAGATTTTTGCCCATACGCTTTGAATTGTTGGCTATAACGCCGTTTGCGGCATTCAATATGTTGGAAGTGGAACGATAGTTCTGTTCAAGCGCGATCCGCTGCGCGTTTGCGTAATCCTTGTCGAAAGCAAGTATATTCTCCACATCCGCGCCTCGAAACCTGTATATGCTCTGGTCGTCGTCGCCCACAACGCATATGTTTCCGTAGCCCTTTGCAAGCAGCATTACAAGCTCATATTGCAGATGGTTTGTGTCCTGGTATTCGTCCACCAATATATATTGGAACTGCGCCTGATAATGCTCGGCAATATCCTCATCCTCTTTTAATATCTTTACGGTAAGCATTATTATATCGTCAAAATCGAGCGCGTTATTATTTTTAAGCTTTTTTATATACCTTCTATATATCTCCGTCAGCTCCGCCCCAATCGCGTTATGCGACAGAGCTCTGCGCAGCTCGTCGGCGCTCATCATATGATTTTTCGCGTTTGATATTACGGTCTGCGTATATCTTACCGGACATTCGCGTTCCTCGACGCCAATCTCGCTCATGCACTCCTTTATTACCGTTCTCGTGTCGGCCGTGTCGTATATAACAAAATCACGCGTATATCCCTCGCGCTCTATGCAGCGCCTTAATATGCGTACGCAAACCGCATGAAATGTGCCTATCCACATATTTTCGGCGGCGTTTCCCACAATGCCCTCTATTCTCTCCTTCATCTCGTTCGCCGCTTTATTCGTAAAGGTAATTGCCAGTATATTCCATGGATTGGCGTATGTATTCTGCAAAATATATGCGACTCTGTTGGCAAGCACCGTTGTTTTACCGCTGCCCGCGCCCGCAAGCACCAAAAGCGGCCCGTCTATAGTTGTGACGGCCTGACGTTGTTTATCGTTTAATACGTCCAAATAGTTTTCCATTCATAACTCCTCGGTTCAAAATTATCTCATTATACAGTATAACATAAAACATAAAAAAAATCTATGCTTTTTTACACCAAAATAAGAATAAGTTTTGCAGTATAAACCTTACGACAAAATCAGACAATAAAAGCGTTACAAACATGGTTTGTAACAAGGCAGAAAGGACGGTGAAACACTTGAACAGGATTATAAAATTCACGTTGGCAGTGATTATGTTCACCGCTTTTTCAAACACCGCGCTCGCGCTTGAGGTAATTCCCTCCGGCGAGTGCGTGGGAGTTAAGCTGTACACTGACGGGCTTATTGTTACGGATACCTCCGACGTCACAACGCGCGACGGAACCGTTATGAATATAGCCAAAGGCTATGATATTGAAAAAGGCGATATTATAGAAAAAATAAACGGACTCCACGCTGTTTCAAACGAGATGTTTTCAAGAACGCTGAAGAATTCGCCGCAAAGCGTTACCCTTACTATATCGCGCAGGGATAAGGAATTTGAAACGGTCGTCACACCGGCGGATACCCAGGACGGGCCGAAGCTGGGGCTGTGGCTGCGCGACAGCACCGCCGGATTGGGCACGATAACCTGCTGCTATAACGGACGGTTTGCCGCGCTCGGCCACGGAATTTGTGATATTGATACCGGAAATATTATGCCCATTGGACGGGGTATTATTCAAGGCTGCAGCATAACGTCTATAATAAAAGGAGTTGACGGCGCGCCGGGCGCGCTTACCGGCTCGATAAACGGCGCGTTCCTCGGAACCATAAGCGATAACATGGGCGAGGGACTGTTCGGCAGTCTTGCCATATCGCCCGAAGGCGCTCCGATGGAGGTGGCAAAAAAGACAGAGGTAAAATGCGGACCCGCGTCAATACTGGCGGATGTGGACGGTAACGGCGTTCGGGAATATTCGGTCGAAATAAAACGCATTTCTCCGGTCGGTTCGGGTAAGGACATGGTTATACGCGTAACCGACAATAGCCTTATTGAAAAAACGGGCGGCATTGTTCAGGGCATGAGCGGCGCGCCGATTATTCAGAACAACCGTCTCGCGGGCGCCGTAACGCATGTGTTTGTAAACGACGCTAAATCCGGATACGGGATTTTGGCGGAGCATATGCTGAAAAATTTTTAAGGAAATAAACGTGTTTTTCTTATAAAACGAAAAATATCCCCCCTCGGGGGATATAATCAAAGCGCAGATGTCTCCCGTCTCTAAGACAGGTCTCAAACTGCGCTTTAAATTTTATCTCCAGCCCTTGAGTCTAAGCCATGCCTTTAAGTCCTCCTGCCATTTTGCCACATACGGCATATCCGGAGCAAGACCAAGCCCGTGACCGCCCTCGGGGTATATGTGCATTTCAAAAGGAATGGACTCCTTCGCAAGCGCCTCGGCATAGAGTATTGAATTCATCACCGGCACCGCCTGGTCTGTTGAGGTATGCCACAAGAACGCCTCCGGTGTGTTTTCATTAACCTGCTTATAGAGCGACATGAATTCATCCATGCGCCTCGGCGAGCGGTTACCGAGAAGATTTTCTCTTGAACCGTCATGACGATAATA